>JAKPBL010000365.1 GCA_029778965.1 Bacteroidota bacterium | reverse complement strand
TGGTGATTTGAGATATACCATCTGTAACTATATAACGGTTAGTAGGGCTGGTTTTTATACAGCTCCCCGTTCTTCATAATCACTTGTATTTTGTTCTGGTAATCGGCAATCAGCGACAGGTTTTTCAGCGGATCACCATCCACCAGCAGCAGGTCGGCCAGTGCGCCCTCTTCCACCACACCCAGCTTGCCGGGATAAGGGCTTCGCAACCCGGAAAGCTGCAGCAACTGGGCATTATCGTGCGTCACCATTTTCAATATCTCAGCGTTGCTGAACCATTTCTGGAGGCGAAGAATAAATGCATTCTGCTGGTCGTTCAGCTCGGGCTCGAACAGGAAATCGGTGCCCCAGGCCAGCTTCACTTTCAGCCGCTTTGCCATGGGCCATATCGTTTGCTGCCCTTCTATAACGGGCTTGCGTTTCTCCCGGCGCATGGGGTCCATGGCGGGCGTGTTCTCGACCAGGTTCTGCAGGCTGAGCCAGACGTTTTTCTGCACCATCAGTTGCAGCGTTTTCTCATCGAGCAACTGGCCATGCTCCACGCATTTCACACCCGCTGCGATGGCCCGCTGCACGGCTTTCGGCGTATAGGCATGCACGGTCACATAGGTACCCCAATCGGAAGCCGCTTCGACAGCAGCCTTCATCTCATCGAGGGTGTATTGCGTTACATCGATGGGATCATATGCCGAAGAGGTGCCGCCGCCGGCCATCAGCTTGATCTGGCTGGCGCCGAAACGCAGGTTCTCGCGAACGGCCGTCAGCACTTCATCACGGCCATCGGCAATAAAAGTGGCGCCGAATTTTTCGGCCCGCGAAGGCTCGCCGAAAAAGCGCCGCGATTTTTCATTGGGCGTTCTGAAATCCCCATGCCCGGCGGTTTGGCTTACGGTGGCGCCGGAGGGCCAGATACGCGGCCCCTTCAGCTTCTGTGCGTCGATCGCCTGCTTCAGCGGAAAGATCGGTCCGCCGGCATCGCGCACGCTGGTGAACCCGCGCAGCAGCATTTTTTCCGCCGAAACACCCACTTTCTCGAGAATTATTTTTTCAGAGAGATCGGGCGACATCATATCGCTGTTGGTCAGCGCGCCGAATACCATGTGCACATGCACATCGATCAGTCCCGGCATCAGCGTGCGGCCCCTGCCGTTGATCGTCAGCGCCGCTTCGGGCGCCGCTACCGGTTTGGCGCTGATGGTCGTGATCGTATTGCCGGTTACCAGCACATTGACAGGCGGGGAAAGCTGCGTCGACTTTCCGTCGAACACCCGCACATTCTCGAACAATACCGACGTGGCAGCAGGCTGCTGGGCTGTAGCCGACAGGCCCGCACAAACAAGCATCAGGAGTTGTATAATGCGCATAATAAACATTTAGCTGGTTCAGGATAGAAAAAGCGTTTGGACCATTTTAAGCAGGCCGCCCGAGAACGACAGTATAACGCCCCAGAGAAAAAAGTTCAGCGTTTTTTTATAATAACAGCGGACGGCTTCGCGGTCGTAATGGTGGTTCAGGATGCGGTACAACGACACGATCAGCAACACAATACCGGTAAGGGTGAACAACAGGATCAGCAGCGCCATGGCATCGTTCCGCTTGTCTCTTTTTACCAGCTCGGTGGCGAAATTCAACACAAAACCGAGTATGATGCCGGCCGCGGTAACAAGCGGTTGCCGGTAATTGAAAAGCTGGTCCTTCTCCATAACCCGATTTTGAGGCAATATATCATTTTATTGCAGGAAAACCGGCAATGCAGTTTCAGCTTTCTTTAACGTTCCCGCTTATGGAAAACAACCTGTGCCCCATCTGTTTGCTCTATAAACCGGTAAACAGAACAACCATGGCCCCGTTTGCCCCTTTCCTGCTGCTCCTCGCCACGCTGCTATGGGGCAATGCTCCTGAAACCGATGCTATCCATCCACGGGAAGCAGACCTGCCCGATGCACTTTACCCCGATACCCTGTCAACAACGATCGCGTCGGCCATGCAGCGCTTTCTCGACAGGAACAGGTCGTTCAACCCGCAAACAGTCTTCTTCCTAGATATGAAGATACCGGCCAACCGGTACCGTTTCTTCGTGTACGACATCGGGACAAAAAAGATACTTCACCGCGGGTTGGTGGCACAAGGCATCAATACCCAACCCGATGCACGGGGACGGCTTCGCTTCAGCAATGAAACCGGTTCCTATTGCACGTCGCTGGGCAGGTACCGCATCGGGCAAAAATACAAGGGCCGGTTCGGCACAGCCTACAAGCTCCACGGGCTCGACAGCAGCAATTCCAACGCCTACCGCCGCGCCATCGTGCTGCACAAATTCGACGATATGCCCGATACGCCGGGCGGCGAAACAGTCTATAGCCTGGGTTGCCCCATGGTATCACCCCAATTCTTCACAACCGTCAGTCGCCTGATCGACCAATCGGAAGCGCCCATTTTATTACAGATCAGCTACTGATACCGCGCTTATACACATTACGTATATCAATATTTAACAGTTCAGTAATAGATTTTATCTATCTATCATTTAAAATAACAATGATGGTTAAGCGCTGATTTCTTGGATCACGTATTACCGGTACGTAACTTTGCGCCACCAACCCACTAACGGTTGCCGGCCAATCAAAAATTCATCTTTTTAAATAAAACACCATGGCATTAGTAGGAAAGAAAGCGCCTCATTTTGTTACCGGCGCTGTAATTAACGGAGAAGAGATCGTAGACAATTTTTCACTGGACCAGTACATCGGCAAGAAGCATGTTGTATTCTTTTTTTATCCCAAAGATTTCACCTTCGTGTGCCCCACGGAGATCCATGCTTTCCAGGAAAAGCTGGCCGCTTTTAAAGAGCGCGGCGCAATAGTGATCGGCTGCTCTACCGACACCGAAGAAACCCATCTCGCCTGGCTGAACACGCCGAAAGAGCAGGGCGGCATCCAGGGCGTTACCTTCCCCCTTGTAGCCGATGCTGCAAAAACCATTTCGCTGAATTTCGGCGTGCTCGCAGGTGAATACGCCTTCAGCGCCGACACCAAACAATGGTCGTTCAACGGCGCCCCCATTGCCTTCCGCGGCACCTTCCTGATCGACAAAGAAGGCATCGTTCGCCATGAATCGATCAACGACCTGCCCTTGGGCCGGAACATCGACGAATACCTGCGCCTGATCGACGCGCAATTGCACGTAGAGAAATACGGCGAGGTTTGTCCCGCGAACTGGGAAGAAGGCGAAGCAGCCATGAAAGCCACCAACGAAGGCGTGAGCGACTATTTCTCGAACAACTAAACAAAAAAATCATGCTGATAGAACTGGAACAAGACAACCTGGCCGATATACTGGCACAGCACCCGAAAGTAGTAGTACAGTATTCCGCCGGCTGGTGCGGTAACTGCCGCCTCATGAAGCCGAAGTTCAAGCGGCTGTCGGGCGAAACAGACAATACCGTATTCGTGATCGCCGACGCCGAGAAATTTCCCGCCAGCCGCAAGCTGGCCGCGGTGAACAACCTGCCAACTTTCGCCAGCTTCAACAATGGCGCGCTGCTGAGCCAGGTGCAAACCAATAAAGAAGAACAGCTAAAAACACTGATCGATGAAATTGCCTGTAATTAGACAGATCGCCCGTAATTGTACTGCCGACCAGATCGAAGCCACCATTGCCGTACTGGAAAGCATCAGCGAGGCGCCCTCGGTCAAAGAAGAAGAAATGAATGTGATCGGCGAGCTCATCTCCAATTGCTGCGGCGCCCTGGAAGTACAGGCGAAGATCGCCGGCGGCGAAGAAGAGCGCACAGCGCTCAACGGGTTTATGCAGCAGGTGCTCGGCGCGATAGACCGATAATCGAAGTCATACATCAGAAGCAAAAGGGTCGTTATTATTCGTGAATACTTCACGGATAGCGGCCCTTTTTTTAATATATGACTTTTGACCTCAGCGGTCTATTGTCATTTTTTTATCATTAATTGAATGATTGGCGGCAACAGGCCGACGATTTCCCGATCTCGTAAACGTTGCCTTTCCTGTCGTTTTAATATTGCGCTCGATTAACCCGGTAAGATTCCTTACTCAAAAAAAGACGCAATGTTAAACCAAAAACTCACACGCTTTTTTCTCCGTTTACTGTGTATTTCGATATTCTCTATTGTTGCTGCAGCACCGGCTTTTGCCCAGCAAAAACAGGCTGGCGTTATCGAAGGCCGGGTACTGAATGTTGACGGACAACCAGCGGAAAATGTTATCGTGGTGCTGGTTCCTTCCGGCAAGCAGACCCTCTCAGACGATAACGGCCGTTTTGAATTCAGGAATATCCCTCATGGCGAATATTCCATCTCGGTGAAATCACTGGGAACAACAGCCAGCCCCGTTTCTGTTAACCTGAACGCGGCAAAAGTGGCGGTCGACGATATACGGCTGGAGCAAAATGCCAGTGTGCTGGAAAAAGTGATCGTGACCTCATCGTATCGAAACGTTAACAAGAACAGCAGCCAGGTGGCCCGCCTGCCTTTATCTTATATCGAGAACCCGCAGAACTACGCCGTGGTGCCCAAAGAACTGCTGCAGACGCAACTGGTAACTACCACCGAGCAGGCCCTGATCAATATTCCGGGCGTGAGCAACCTGTCCATCGCGGGCGGCAGCGGCGGCTCAACGCTTACTTTCAAGTCGCGCGGCTTCTCCAGCGGCTCCATCATGTACCGGAACGGTGTATCTACCGGGTACGTATCGCTGACCGACCTGTTTAACGTAGACAGGATCGAAGCCATCAAGGGGCCCTCCGCCACCTTGTTCGGCGGTAACCAGGGCGCCTCTTACGGCGGTGTATACAACCTGATCACCAAAAAGCCCCTGGAAGTACGCCGTGGCGAAGTTTCATTCACCACCGGCAGCTATGAAATGGCCAGGACCACGGTAGATTACAATACACCGCTGAATGAAGACAAAACGGCTCTGCTGCGGGTCGACGCCATGTACGACAGCCGGAATACCTTCCAGCAGCTTACGCAGCATTCCTTTGGCTTTGCACCTTCGTTGCTGATCAAAGCCAACGACCGGCTGACCCTGCACTTCGACGGTTATCTCTTCAAGAGCAACCGTCCCATCTACCTGTTCGGCTTCACCCCTCCTCCCGGTGGCACCGGTGGCAACAGCACGTACGCCGGCAATGTGGATGAGCTGGGCCTGGATCCCAAGAATCCCTATTTCACCTCAGATTTCACCAGCAAACAGCAAACCTGGGCCGTTACCGCGCAGGCCGAATACAAGCTTTCCGAACAGTGGACCTCTCAAACCAATTATTCACTGGCCAGGAGCAACAACGACACGCGTTATATCTCGCTCCTCGCCAATAAAGCCACCGCCGCCGACACCACTATTATTACCCGGAACATACTCGACATGCCGTACAGCCAATTGTACACGCAGCAGTTCCAGCAGAATTTTATCGGCGATTTCAAAATCGGCTCGTTGCGCAACCGGCTGCTGGTAGGTGTTGACTATTTCAGAACCAATGTAGGCTCGTTCAGGGGTTCGGTGAATTACGACAGGATACCCATCACCGCCTCGCCTGCGCAATTGCTGATCAGGAATTCGCGCGTAGACAGCCTCACCGTGAAGGCCAATTATGGCGGCGGCCGCGACATCGCCAACAGCTATGGCGCCTATGCGTCTGAAGTGTTGAATGTAACCGACCGACTGCTGCTGATGGCGAGCCTGCGTATCAACCGCTTTGTATCGGTAAGCAGCGACTACCAGCAAACTTCCTATTCGCCGAAACTCGGTATCTCGTATGAGATCGTCAGGAATGTGCTTTCCGTGTACGGTAACTACAACAACGGTTATAACAACGTAAGCCAGATGGATTCCCTGGGCAACCTGCTCAAACCGCAATACGCCAACCAACTGGAAGCCGGCGTAAAACTGGATGCATTCCAGCACCGCCTGGCCACTACGGTAAGTGTGTACGACATCAGGGTTAAAAACATTGCAAGGCAGGTGCCCGGCACTATTTACTATGTACAGGACAATACCCAGAAAAGCCGCGGTGTGGATGTAGACATCCTTGCCAACCCGGTGGCCGGTCTCAATGTCGCTGTGGGATATGGCTACAACGATATCCGTTACACCGACGACAAAGGCAATGTAGGATTTCTCGGTAACCGGGTGGAAAGCGCCCCTTATCACGCCGGCAATATCTGGGGTACCTACCAGTTCAATTCCGGAAAACTGAAGGGTTTTGGCGTGGGCGCCGGCGGAAATGGCCAAAGCGGCTCTTTTGCCAACTTCCAGAATACAATCACCCTGAACGGGTTCTTCGTATACGGAGCCAGTGTGTTCTACAATGCACTTAAGTTCAGGGTCAGCGCCAAAATAGACAACATCGCCAATAAAAAATACTATACATACAACTCCTGGCTGTTCCCCGGCCAGCCCAGGATGTTAGCGTTCAATATTACCTACCGGTTCTAAAAGAAAATATCAACATAGCCAGGCATAAGCATAACCTCCGGGTTGTGCTTGTGCCGTTTAAGAAAAGCACTATGAACAAAGGAAAAAAGCCGAACAAATCCCTTTTTAGCCGCATAAATGCCTGGCTCCATCTCTGGCTGGGCATTTTTTCAGGGCTCATTCTCGTGTTTGTGGCGTTGACGGGAACGATCGTCGTTTACTGCGACGAGATCATCGACTGGTCAGCCGGGAAATCGCTGTACACCACACAGGTAAAACAGGAACGTGTGCCGGCAGAAACCATTATCGCCAATGTCAATAAGGCCTATCCGCAGGCCAAGCTCTCGGAGATGTCCGTGTACAAAGATCCGGAGAGAACCGTTCGCTTCCGGGTTTTTGCACCGGGCAAAGGCCTGGCCTTCGTGTATGCCGACCCGTATACCGGCGAAGTGCTTAAATACGACAGAACCGCCAACTTCTTCTACATCATGGCGCACCTGCATGCCTCTTTCCTGTGGCATGGGCCGGGAAGCTGGATCGTCGATATTGCCACGATCATCTTCCTGGTAGAACTCATTTCAGGCATCATACTCTGGTGGCCCGCCAAATGGAACAAGCACACGCGCGACGCCAGCTTCAAGATCAAATGGAACGCAAAGTTCAAACGGGTCAACTATGACCTGCACAATGTGCTGGGATTTTATTCGTCGATCCTGGCCCTGATATTGACCGTTACCGGCCTGCTGATCGCCTTTCATCCGCTGGCCGAATCTACGGTGAAGTTGCTGGGCGGCGACCCTGAACACGAAAAATGGGAAAGCGAATTACCCAAGGCCGACTTCAGCAAAAAGGCCATGGCGATGAATACCGCTTTTGACCGGGAATTCACCAGGCACCCGGAACTGACTGCCGGACGCATTTGGCTATACAATGCCGACTCTGCCGGTTTCTTCATGGTGAATACCGCTACCAAGCTCGGGCTGAAAAGCGCGGAAAATTCCCAACTTGCCTTTGTCGATAAGTATTCCGGCGGCAATATCCAGATTCCTCCCAAAGGGCTGAAAGGCGAATACATCGAAAACTATGTCTGGCAACTGCACATGGGAACCTGGCTGGGACCTGTGGGTAAGCTGTTCACCTTTATCTGCGGACTTATCTGCACCTCACTTCCCATTACCGGCTTCCTGATCTGGTGGCAGCGGGGCAGGAGAAAGAAAAAGAGTCCGGCAAAACCCGTGGCTGCACGCGGCCAGATGCAACAGGCGCCAGTTGTGATAGAGCAGTGAGTGAAGTCGAAAATCAAAAGTCAATTACAACTCCCGGATCCAAATATTCCGGAAGCTAATGGGCTTGCTGGGATCACCATGGTCCTGCAAACGGATCGGCCCTTTGCCGTGCGCCGTATATTTAGGCAAACCGGTATAAGGCGTGTCTCCCCTGATCTCTGTGTTATTCTGAATAACGACGCCATTGTGAAAAACAGTGATCCTTGCC
>JAKPBL010000364.1 GCA_029778965.1 Bacteroidota bacterium | reverse complement strand
TCGGCTGCTTAGCGAGTTGGTGAAGGCAAAGATGAAAGACAATACAGCGCCTGAGATCGAAAAGATATCACAGTCGGCGAACGACCTGATCGGGAAAATGAACACCATCATCTGGACCATGAAGAGCGCCAACGACCGCATCGATAACCTGATCGCCTACATCAGGAACCATGCCGCCGAATTCTTCGACAATACTGATATCACCTGCCAGGTATTGCAGCCCGACGACATTCCGGTCATCGAGATCTCCGGCGAGAAAAGACGCAATATCTATCTGTGCATCAAAGAGGCGCTGAACAACATCGCCAAACATGCGAAAGCCAGCCGTGTAACGCTCCGGTTTTCGATCAACACCGATCTTTGCATAACCATTCACGACAATGGTATAGGGTTGGATGCCGCCGGCATCCGCCTGTTCAGCAATGGCATCTCCAATATGCGCAAACGCATGGAAAGGATCGGTGGCAGTTTCTCGATCAGCAGCGATGGCGGCGGAACGGAGATTGCACTGATCATCCCCCTTAGGGAATTCTAATGACCAGCCTGCTGGCCGATGCGCCCTTTACCGATGAAAAACAGTCGCTACAGTGATTTATGCACGGCCCAGGCCAGTAACAACCACCCCCCAATGAAGAAAAGTCCGCCGATCGGCGTGATCAGTCCCAGGCCACCCAGCCCTACCGAACCGGTCGCCTTCAGCGCCGTCAGCACATAGAGCGATCCGCTGAACAACAGGATGCCGATCTCAAAACACAGTGCGGCGCGGGTGAGCCATACAGAAGGATAATGCAGGTTGAACAATCCGCAGGCTGCCAATGCAAACACATGGTAGAACTGGTACCGCACACCTGTTTCGAAGGTCGATACTGTTTCGGCGGGAACGATTTGTTTCAGGCCGTGTGCGCCGAAAGCGCCCAGCGTCACCGCCAGCGCACCCAGCACGGCGGCAGACCGCAACATTTTTTTTGTCAGTTTATTTTCCATCGTCAAACAATGCTTTTTTCATGTCGTGCAGTGTCAGCGTTTCTTCGGGAAGCCGCAGATCAGCCTGCTCGTAATATATTTTCCGGTCGCGCAGCTTCCGGCCGATAAACGCTTCCAGGTCGCTGTCAGAGATATCCCTGATCAGGGGCCGGTGCGACTTTTCTTTCAGCAGCCGTTTCAGCAATACAGGCGTGGCAGTATCCA
The DNA here is from genome assembly GCA_029778965.1 of Bacteroidota bacterium. Taxonomy (GTDB): domain Bacteria; phylum Bacteroidota; class Bacteroidia; order Chitinophagales; family Chitinophagaceae; genus Flavihumibacter. The sequence goes on along the minus strand of JAKPBL010000364.1, from coordinate 1,505 downwards.
GCCAAACCACTTTACCCTGCTGTTTCATAAAGGCAATATTGTTCAAAAAGCAAGGCGTTCCCCCGCCGCACGAAAGGATCATGTCGTTTCTTGTTTGCGACAGGTTCACGAGCACTTCCCGCTCCAGCATCCGGAAATATTCCTCTCCTTTCTGGCTGAAGATATCGGCAATGGTCATCCCTTCCTGCTCCTGTATCAACTGGTCGAGGTCATAACACGGCCATCCCGTGCCGGCGCTCAGCAAACGGCCCCAGTGCGATTTCCCACTGCCCATAAATCCGATCAGGTATATCCGCATCGCGATTATTTAAATGCATTCAGACCGGTAACGTCCATACCGGTGATCAGCAGGTGAATATCGTGGGTGCCTTCATACGTGATCACGCTTTCGATATTCATCATATGACGCATAACGGGGAACTCGCCGGTAATGCCCATGCCGCCCAGCATCTGCCTGGCCTCCCGGCAAACAAAATGGGCTACTTCGCAGCCGGTTCTCTTGGCCATGCTCACCTGGGCAGCCGTTGCACGGCCTTCGTTCATCAGGGTGCCCACACGCCAGTTGAGCAATTGCGCTTTGGTGATCTCGGTGATCATTTCAGCCAGTTTTTTCTGCTGCAACTGGAATCCGCCGATGGGCCGGTCGAACTGTATCCGTTCTTTTGAATACTGAAGGGCCGTGTGATAGCAATCCATGGCCGCACCCACGGTTCCCCAGGCAATGCCAAACCGCGCTTTCGTGAGGCAGCCCAACGGCCCTTTCAGTCCTGATACATTCGGCAGTATATTTTCTTTCGGAACCTTTACGTTATCGAATACCAGCTCGCCGGTGGCCGACGCCCGCAGGCTCCATTTGCCATGCGTAACAGGCGTGGTAAATCCTTCCATGCCTCTTTCAACGATCAGCCCCCTTATCTTACCCTCTTCATCTTTGGCCCATACCACCGCCACCTGCGCATAGGGCGCATTGCTGATCCACATTTTGGCGCCGTTCAATACCACGTGATCGCCTTTGTCGACGATGCGGGTCAGCATACCGGCAGGATTGCTGCCGTGGTTGGGTTCTGTTAACCCGAAGCAGCCCAGCCATTCGCCGCTGGCCAGTTTCGGAAGGTATTTTCTGCGTTGTTCTTCGCTGCCGTATTCATAAATAGGATACATGACCAGCGATCCCTGTACGGACGCGGTGGAACGAACGCCGCTGTCGCCGCGTTCCAGCTCCTGCATCATAAGACCGTAAGAGATATAGTCGAGCGAGCCGCCGCCATATTCAGCAGGAATGGTGGGCCCGAAGCAACCGAGTGCGCCGAGTTGGGGAACGATCTGTTCCGGGAAAGCGGCCCGCTGCGCATAATCTTCGATAATGGGCGATATCTCCTGCTTTACATATTGACGAACCGCATCTCGGATCATTTTCTGCTCATCGGTAAACAGTTCGTCCAATAAAAGATAATCGGGGTGCTGAAACTGGTCGTTGGCCATGGTAATGGTTGTTTAATCTGCAA
>JAKPBL010000363.1 GCA_029778965.1 Bacteroidota bacterium | reverse complement strand
GCGGCCGGCAACCGAAACCCAGGTACAGAACGCGTATAAAAATGCTTTGGGACCGGCAATATCTCTACCTGCTGGCCGAACTCGAAGAGCCGCATATCTGGGCCACGCTCACCAAACACGACGCCATCATCTTTCACGACAACGATTTTGAGCTGTTCATCGACCCCAATAAAGACGGACGGCAGTATTTTGAAATTGAAGTCAATGCGTTTAATACGCTTTTCGAGCTGGTCATGAGCAAGCCGTACAACAAGGGCGGTAATATGGATTCGAGCTGGAATGCTGAAGGACTGAGATCGGCCGTAAAGATCAACGGCACCCTCAATAACCCGGCCGATCGCGACACAAGCTGGCTGGTGGAAATGGCCATTCCTTTTTCTTCCATGAAGCGGCCGGGCAGGGTACACCAGCCACGGCCGGGCGACTACTGGCGCATTAATTTCAGCCGTGTACAATGGACTACAGATGTCGACAACGGCAAGTATATCATACGAAAAGACGCCGGCGACCGGAAGCTTCCCGAACAGAATTGGGTATGGTCGCCCCAGGGCGTCATCAATATGCATATTCCCGAAAAATGGGGGTACATTTATTTTAAACCTGCGAAATAACGATGATGAATAACCGAAGAAAGTTTATCCGCAACGGACTGATCACCGCTGCAGCGGCGCCGTGGGTGCCGGGAGCAATGACAGCGGGCAGTATAGCACCTGAAGAAGCCCCTGCTGCCAAAGGGCGCCACTGGGTATGGATCAATCCCGGTAAAGATGATTCGGCTGCTACGCTGGAACAGCAGTACAGGAAATTTGCTGCCGCAGGCATTCGCGGTGTTTTGTTTGAAGCCGATAGTGAAATGCATTTTCGAACGGCCAAAAAAGCCGGGCTGGAAGCGCATCGCTGGAACTGGACCATGAACCGGGGCGACAAAGAGCTGATGGCAAGTCATCCGGAGTGGTATGCGGTCTCACGTTCGGGGAAGTCGTGTCATGACCAGCCGCCTTATGTGGACTATTATCGCTGGCTTTGTCCCACGAAACCGGCTGTGCAGGACTTCCTGGTACAGGAAGCCCATAAAATACTTTCGAAAGACTATATCGATGGATTACACCTTGATTATATCCGCTTTTGCGACGTGATATTGCCCCTGAACCTCTGGTCTAAATATAACCTGGTGCAAACGCAGGAGCTGCCCGACTTTGATTTCTGTTATTGCGACGATTGCAAGGCTGCGTTCAAACAGGCATCCGGCAAGGAAATCGACAAACTGCCGTATCCGGATGCGGTGCTTTCCTGGCGGCTGTTCCGGTACCGGGCCATTAACAATGTGGTGAATATGCTGGCGGTCGTAGCTGCAAAAAAGAAGAAGTGGATTACGGCGGCCGTTTTCCCCACGCCCGAGGTAGCGCGCCGTATTGTGCGGCAGGACTGGACCAACTGGAACCTCAATGCTGTGTTCCCGATGATCTATCATAAATTTTACCAGGAAGACGTGAAATGGATTGGCGACGCTACCGAAGAAGGTGTTCATTTCCTGGCGGGGAAGTTCCCGTTGTACGCGGGGCTTTTTATGCCCGATTTCGACAATACCGACCAGTTGCGTGAAGGGGTGCAGCTTGCGATGGCCAGAGGCGCCGCCGGCGTTTCCATTTTTGGACAGGTGACCGATGAAGTGCTGTCAGTGCTCAGCCGGGCCCGTTGAGGCCGGCTGCTTAGTCCTGCCGCCGATGATGAGTCGCAATGACTGGTTGCGCGTGATATAGGCAATGGTCCAGTTATAGAGGGTCTTGATCTTGTTGTTGAAACGGACCAGTGAAAACAGGTGCACAAATAACCAGGCCAGCCACGCCGGAAATCCTTTGAGGTGCCAGCGCGGCGTATGAAGATCTGCCACGGCTTTGTTGCGACCGATGATCGCCATCGATCCCTTGTCTTTATACCGGAAGGGTTGCAGGGGCTGCTGTTTGGCCGACTGTACCATATTCAACGCCAGTTGCCGGGCCTGTTGTATGGCAACCTGCGCTACTTGCGGGTGTCCGTTGGGAAAGGCGGGATCGTCCAGCAGCAGGCAGGTATCACCGATCGCATACACCTGGTCGATGTCTTTGAGCTGGTTATATGCGTTTACCTGTAACCGGTTACCACGGCCGAAAGCACCATCGGGTAAGCCCGCAAGCCGGCTGCCGGCTACACCCGCCGCCCAGATAAGGGAATAAGTACCAATGGTAGTGCCATCGCTCAGGGTAACGGTTTCATCGAAGTAGTCTTTGATCGTTCTTTCCAGCAACAGTTCCACCCCCATGTCTTTCAGCGCCCGTTCGGTTTCCTGCTGTGAAAAGGGGCTCATGGGTGAAAGAAGTACTTTTTGTCCGTCGACCAGTATAATACGGGTTTCCTGCACCACGTGCGGGATCTCTTTGTATTCCTTGGGCACCACCTCTTTTTTCAGGGTAGCGAGCATGCCCGAGATCTCCACGCCGGTGGGGCCGCCGCCGGCTATTACGAAGGTCAGCCGCTTTTTCCGGATAGCGGGGTCTGCCTCGCGGGCCGCGGCTTCGAACTGGCTGAGAAAATGATTGCGCAGGGCGATGGCATCGTCGACCGTTTTCATCGGTAGCGCATGCCGTTTCACGTTCTCCATGCCGAAATAATTGGTTTCGGCGCCGGTGGCCAGCACCAGGTGGTCGTAGGAAAGCGTACCGGTAGAAATATGCACCTGCTTATTGGCAATATCGATTGATTCGAGGTTGCCCATCCTGAAGCTGATCTGTGAAAATTTGTATAGCAGCCGCCTGAACGGGTAACAGATATTGGAAACATCCAGAAAGCCGGTAGCAACCTGGTACAGCAGCGGCGGGAAGAAATTATAATTGTTCCGGTCAACCAGCGTAATATGATAATCGCTGCTTTTGGAAGCCAGCAATTCTGCAAATTGAACACCGGCGAACCCGCCTCCGATTACGACGACTTGTTGCATAGCATGGAGTTAAATCATTCGCCTGTTATACAACAGGCGAATGATTGTTTTGTTGCCGGGAACAAGTATTATTTTTTTACGATAACGGCTTTATTGGGACCAATTCCCGGCGTTACCATAAAAGAATACTTTTTCTTTCCGGTCTTGTCGAAACAGAATACCTCCCCACTGCTTACATAGTCTTTGGCGTCGGTCACGAAAACATCTCCT
>JAKPBL010000362.1 GCA_029778965.1 Bacteroidota bacterium | reverse complement strand
CATCGATGTCGAGCGAGTCGGTCAGGAAGTCGAGCGGAATATCGAGCTCGCGCGACAATTCAGTGAACTCTTCGAGCCTGAGCGGCGGGAGGATGTTTACCCAGGCGCCATTTTCCGGTTTGGAAATGGCGACTGTCTGGTGGTTGATATTTCTGAAATACTGTATCAAAGGCGGTGCAAATAACGTATTTATTCAGGAAGACTGACGGCACCCTGAAAAACTTTTTCAGCCGGGCCGCACAGCCAGATATCGCTGTAACTGCCATCTTCGTGCCGGTCGAATTCCACCCACAGCTTTCCGCCACGGGTGGTAACCTGCACCTGGTTAAAGCCAATGTCGTGGTGGTAATTTACCAGCGCAGCGGCGGTAACGCCGGTTCCACAACTCAATGTTTCATCTTCCACCCCCCGTTCAAAAGTACGCACCATGATCTCGTCGTCGGCCTGCTGCTCCACGAAATTCACATTGATACCGTTGGGCTGAAACGCATTGCTGTAACGGATGTCTTTCCCTTTGCTGTAAACATCGTAGCTGAGCAGGTCGGCCACTGTTTTCACGTAATGCGGCGACCCGGTATCCAACACGGCATCGTCGTTTACCGGTGTAATCGCAGTTACGTCGCGCATCTTCAGCCTTACCATCGACTGGGTATCGATCTCGGCCTCGTGCTCACCGTCGATAGCAATAAACCGGTAAGTGGAGCGGGCCAGCCCGCAGTGAAAAGCGAACTTCACCAGGCAGCGCCCCCCGTTGCCGCACATGCTGCTTTCGCGGCCGTCGGCATTGAAATATTTCATGGCAAAATCATATCCCTCGCTGGCATTCAGCAGCATGAGCCCGTCGGCACCGATACCGAACCTTCGCTCGCAAAGCCGGCTGATCTGCGCTGTCTGCAGTCCGTCGTACAGGCCCGTCCTGTTATCGAGAATGATGAAGTCGTTTCCTGTTCCCTGGTATTTAAAAAAATTGATCTGCATATGCGTTGTTAAAGATGCTCAATGATACCCAATGCCTTTTCAATAAGGTTGACAACGGCTTTCTGGCCATCGGCCGAAAACGCCTTTGCTACCCGGTTGGCCACTACTACGTTCAGGCTCAGGCAATGATGGCCGAGCAATTTACCCAATCCGTAAATAGCCGAGGTTTCCATTTCGAAATTAGCGATCCGGTGCTGCCCGAACCGGAAGCTGGTAAGCCGGTCGACCAGTTCGGGATGCTGCAGGCCGAGGCGCAGCACCCGGCCCTGCGGGCCATAAAACCCCGGGCAGGTAACCGTTATGCCGTGGTGGAACCCGTCGACGAAATGCTTTAGCAGCGATGTGGCCGCCGGCGCGATATATGGCTGCGACTGGCTGTTCAACTGCGTTTGGGTCAGGAAGGCCTGGATAAGCTGCTGGTCGGCATCGGTGGTTTCCTGGCGATAGAAATGAAGGAGGTTGTCGAGCCCGAGACCATAGGTTCCTGCAACGAGGCTGTCAACGGGGATATCGCCCTGCAGCGAGCCGCAGGTGCCGAGGCGGATGATCGACAGCGGCGTCAGCGTTTCCCGCACCGTTCGTGTTTCGAAATCGATATTGACCAACGCATCGAGCTCATTGAGCACGATATCGATATTGTCGGGACCGATACCGGTGGACAATACCGTGATTCTTTTTTTCCCGATATAACCGGTTTGGGAGATGAACTCGCGGTGTTCGCGATGCAGCTCGTGGCGGTCGAAATAGCGACCGATGGTGGCCACCCGGCCCGGATCACCGACGGTTATCACCGTGTCGGCCAGCTCTTCGGGCCGCAGGTCGATGTGGTATATAGCACCCCGCTGGTTAATAATTAATTCGGAAGGAGCGATGGCTTTCATGCTTAACGATTGATAGATAAGAAATTGCGGGTTTACTTGTAACGAATGTATAAAAAAGCTACATTCGTGCCCAGTTTGAAACGACGGTCCCGTGGCCGAGTGGTTAGGCAGAGCTCTGCAAAAGCTTCCACAGCAGTTCGAATCTGCTCGGGACCTCTCAAAATACCGAAAAATATAAAAGCCGCTGCCAGAGCGGCTTTTATTGTGTCATATTTGCCGCATGAAGTACTCCTCGTTTATCGGTGTAATAGCTGCCTTGGCCGTTATCGGTTCCTGCTTTATGTGGTGGGTGGTCATTCCCGATAAAGACATACACGTAAGTGGTTTTATCGCCGACGGCACCCGGTTCGGGAAACCGGGACTGGTAAACGTTTTTATGAGCGGTGTTGCATTGTTGCTGTTTATCATCCCCCGTATATGGGCCAAGCGTACGAACCTGTTTTTCGCTGCCTTCAACCTGGCCTGGGCCATCAGGAATTATATCCTGCTGAGCAGTTGCCACGGCGGCGACTGCCCCGCCAAGCAAGCCGGTCTTTATTTCCTGGTGGGCGCTTCGTTGCTGCTGCTGGCGATGGCGCTGTTTCCCGACCTGCCCATCAGGCAGGAAAAAACGGAAGAACCCATCGCCGAGCGCGATGCGTTATAGTTGCTGCAGGCACCTGTCTATAATGCTGATCGCTTCGAGCAATTGATCCCGGCTGATCACCAGTGGCGGCGCGAAACGTATCTTATCGCCATGTGTAGGTTTGGCCAGCAGACCATTTTCCATCAGCAGGAGACAGAGCTGCCATGCCGCATTTTTATCGGGATGATTGATCACGATGGCATTCAGCAGTCCCTTGCCCCGGATGGCGCTGACATAAGGTGATTGCAGGGCGGCCAGCCCATCGCGCAATACTTCACCAAGAACGGCTGCTTTCTCTGCCAGGTGCTCATCTTTCAATACTTTGAGCGCGGCCATGGCCGTAGCGCAGGCGAGCGGGTTGCCGCCATAGGTCGACCCGTGTTCACCGGGTTTGATAGTGAGCATGACATCATCGTCGGCCAGCACGGCGCTCACAGGCAGCACGCCGCCGCTCAGGGCCTTGCCCAGAATAAGGATATCGGGTTTCACGTTTTCATGATCGCAGGCCAGCATCTTTCCTGTGCGCGCCAGTCCGGTCTGGATCTCATCGGCAATGAACAGCACATTGTACTTGTCGCACAAGCTGCGGATGCCCCGCAGGTAGCCTTCGTCGGGCACCACTACGCCCGCTTCACCCTGGATAGGCTCTACCATGAACGCAGCCACGTTGGAATCCTGCAATGCGTTCTCCAGGGCTGTAAGGTCATTATAGGGAATGGTTTTGAAGCCGGGCATATAAGGGCCAAAACGATCGTAGCTGCTCGGATCGGTCGAAGCCGATATGGCGGCCAGGGTTCTGCCCCAGAAATTGTTTTCGGCAAACAGGATCACCGCTTTGTTTTCCGGAACGCCTTTCCGGGTATACGCCCATCGGCGCGCCAGCTTGATGGCCGTTTCACCGCCTTCCACGCCGGTGTTCATGGGCAATACTTTATCATAACCAAAATAGCCGGTGATGTATTTTTCGTATTCGCCCAGCAGGTTATTGTAAAAGGCGCGGGAAGTGAGCGTCAGTTTGCCGGCCTGCGCTTGCAAGGCGGCAATTATGGCAGGATGGCAATGTCCCTGGTTAACGGCACTGTACCCGCTGAGAAAATCGAAGTATCGTTTTCCGTCAACATCGTAGAGAAAGGGACCTTCGCCCCGCTCGAGCACTACCGGCAGGGGATGGTAGTTATGGGCGCCGAACCTGTCTTCCAGGTCGAGATAATAAGCGGTCTTTTCAGAAAATGAAGTAGTGGTTGCCATGGGCAATTAAATTTTAGCGGACGAATAAATAGGGGATCGGGCAGGGCGACTAGCTTCTTCGATGATCGAGGAAATCAAGGTTGGCGGAAAGAAAACCGGGTATGTGAGCAGTATGGCTGATACAGCAAATTTCACACAATATACAACTTAAAGCGCTACCTGCCAATGCCGGCAATTGGCAGGTAGTGTGTCGGCAGCGGGCCATTCGTCGAATATGCCGAAGAGGGTAGAGCCGGTGCCGGTCATTCCCGCAAACAACGCGCCGGCCGCATACAACCAGTTCCGGATCGCTGCCAGCTCGTTGTGAGCGGCGAATACGGGTGCTTCAAAATCATTGGGCAACCTGTTTTTCCATTGGGCCGGCGGTTGCGCTATGCTGTCGGGCAGGTGAATGGAAGGCGCCGCCGGCTTCACTTGCGCAAATGCCCAAGAGGTACTGATATGAATTCCGGGGTTAAGGAGCAGTATCTTTTTACCGTGAAGAGCGGGTATGTCGAGGGGCGTCAACTGTTCACCCCGACCGGTGGCATAGGCCGGTTTATTGAGCATAAAAAAAGGACAGTCGCTGCCCAACTGAAGTGCATAGCCGTTTAACTGTTCGACGGTAAGTTGTAGCTGAAAAACGCGGTTCAGCAACTGCAGGGTAAAAGCAGCATCGGCTGATCCGCCGCCCAGCCCTGCTCCCAGCGGGATCTGCTTGTGCAGGTGGATGGCAACGGGTGGCAGTTGCTGCGCATCGCGCAATAATTCCCAGGCTTTGTAACAAAGGTTTTCTTCGGGTGGCCCATCCACCGGCAGGCCGCTTTGCGTAAAGGAAAAACTGGTTGCCGGAATGATCTCCAGCATATCTGCCAGGGGAAGGGGATAAAATATGGTGGCTATATCATGGTACCCGTCAGGCCTTTTGGCCGTTACCTGCAAACCTAGATTGATCTTCGCATTGGGGAAAAGCAGCATTACCGGTTCTTGCGGCTGTTTATTTCATCGCGAATGGCGATGGCACGGATGTAATCTTCCTGCTCCAGCACTTCGTTGAGCAAGGTGTTTAGCTCTTCCACGCTCAATGCCCGCAGGTCGTCGTGGGCGCTGTCGTCTTTATCGGTGGTAGTAGTGACGGTTTTCTTTTTCTTGCCGGCATTGTCTTCCATCAGGATACCCGCGCTTTCGAGAATATTCTCGTAGGTGTAGATGGGGCAGCCGAAACGAACGGCCAGGGCCAGCGCATCGGAGGTACGGGAGTCGATCTCGACCGTATCGTTCTCGCCTACGCAGACCAGCTTTGAATAAAAGATACCTTCCTGGAGGTCGCAGATAATGATCTCGCTGAGGTCAACATTAAAAGCGCTCATGAAATTCTTCATCAGGTCGTGGGTGAGCGGGCGGCTGGGTTGCATTTTTTCCAGCGCCACGGCTATGGCCTGCGCTTCGAACCCGCCGATAACGATCGGCAGCCGTCGCAAACCGTTCACTTCCCCCAGTACCACCGCATAAGAATGTGTTTGTGTGATGCTGTGTGACAGGGCGACAATTTCCAGTTCTATCTTCCTCATAATGAAGGCACGAAACTAAGGCATTTTGAGAAAACCGGTTACTGTTTCAGCTTTTTTACAGCCTCTATAATCTTCGGCATCACCTCAAATGCATCGCCTACAATGCCATAATCGGCCGCTTTAAAAAAGGGCGCTTCGGGGTCTTTATTAATCACCACGATGGTCTTGCTGCGGTTTACCCCTGCCAGGTGCTGGATGGCGCCTGATATGCCCACTGCAAAATAGAGATTGGGTGCAATGGAGCCGCCGGTTTGACCTACATGTTCACCGTGAGGCCGCCAGTGGGCATCGGCTACGGGCCGGCTGCAGGCAGTGGCCGCGCCCAGCAGTTTCGCCAGCTCTTCGATCATGCCCCAGTTTTCCGGCCCTTTAAGTCCGCGGCCGCCACTTACCACCAGCTCGGCATCGGCCAGGCTTACCTGTCCGCCGGCCACCTGGCTCGACAATACTTTTACTTTCGGCGCGGGAATATCGATGCTGAGCGCAGTTACTTCGGCACTGCCTTCTCCTGCCTGGTGACTGAAAGCGTTGGGAGAAACGGTAATGATCTTTCGGGTGGTTTCTATACTGATATTCGCGAAGGCCTTGCCACCGAATACTGTTTTCTTCACCACAAAGCCCTGGCTGGTGTCGGGCAGGGCCACGGCGCCGGTTACCAGCCCGGCATTCAGCCGCACCGACAAACGGGGCGCGATTGCTTTCCCGGTTACATTGCCGGGCAGCACAATAATATCGGCGCCCAATAATTCAACCGCCGCCGAAATCACCCTGGCATATACCTGCGTATCGAGGTGGTTCAGTGCATCGCCTGGTATGGTGTACACTTTTTTCAGGCCATATTTGCCCAGTTCAGCAAGGGTGTTCTGGCTGGCGCCCAGCACCAGGCCGGCTGCATCGGTGCCCAATGCGGCGGCGAGCTGTGCACCATAGTTGGCGGCTTCAAAAGAGGCCTTTCTTATTTTCTGGTCGTATTGATCTATATAAACGAGTACCATAATTTGCAGTTGACGGGATGAATCAGATAACTTTTGCTTCTTCGTGTAACAGACGCACCAGCTCTTCTGGCTGATCGGCCGGCACCAGCTTCACACCGGCTTTTGCTGGCGGCAGCTCGAAACCGGCAATGCCGGTAAGCGGTGTTATTGCCGCCGGCTCTATCACTTTCAATGGTTTGGTGCGGGCGCCCATGATCCCTTTCATATTGGGTATGCGCTGCTCGGCTACGCCTT
>JAKPBL010000478.1 GCA_029778965.1 Bacteroidota bacterium | reverse complement strand
CCGCACGGTATATTGCTGGAACCTGCCGGGTGCCGCCGCAACGATCGGAGCTCTTCAAAAAACGCAACCTGCCATCAGATGGGAGAACGGCTATAATGGCGATACTGTTTTGCTTACGCTGAGTGCGCCGTTGATTGAAACGGAAAACCTGGTGTTCAGCGACACGATGTCGGTGTCGGCCAAGCACTATATCAAAGACGTAACGCTGCGGTACACCCTCGACGGCACCGAGCCCGACAGTAGCAGCAGCCCGTTGTACGAGAAACCCATACACCTGCAGGCGTCTGCCCTGGTAAAGCTGCGCGCGTTTAAAAACGGATGGCTGGGCAGCATCGCCGCGAGCCGGCAGTTTTACCAAAAGGGACTGACGCCCGATTCGGCCTGGTATGGCAGCCTGCCCGATTCGGCTTACCGGAAAAGGGGCGTAGAGCGGTTGTTTGATGGCGAGAAAGGGGGGACAGCTTACAGCGCCGCGCCGTGGACGGGCTTTCGACAGTCGCCCCTGGTGCTGAACATGACCTTTGAAAAACCGGTTGTCGTGCAGCAGATAGGCATCAGTGTGCTGGAAGACATCAATAGTTATCTTTTTCCGCCGCAACTGATCGAAGTATGGGGCTGCGACAAAGCGCCCCTTCGGCTGCTCGGCAAGCTGCAGCCGTCGCAGCCCACCAAAACAGCACCCGCCAATATCCGGTTGTATGAACTGGGTTTCAAGCCGGCCACCCTTACTAAAATACAGCTCAGGCTGACCAATCTTCAGCGAATACCTGCATGGCATGCAGGCAAAGGGGAAAAAGGCTGGCTCTTTACTGACGAGGTATTCATACATTAGCAGTATGACCAGTTACGAGCAGATTTTTGAAAACAACCGGAAATGGATCGCCGAAAAGAAAGCAACAGATGCCTCTTTCTTTGAAAAGATAGCGCGCGACCAGCGGCCGGATTACCTCTACATCGGTTGCAGCGACAGCCGGGTAACGGCCGAGGAGATCATGGGTGTGCAGCCGGGTGAAGTATTCGTACACCGTAATGTGGCCAACCTGGTTAATTCGACCGACCTGAACGTAATGGCGGTGCTGAACTACGGCGTACGTCATCTAAGCGTAAAGCATATTATCGTATGCGGTCACTACAACTGTGGTGGCGTGAAGGCAGCCATGCAGGCCCAGGACCTGGGCATTCTAAACCCCTGGCTGCGGAATATCAGGGATGTATACCGGCTGCATCGCAACGAGCTCAACGCCATTACCGACGAACCCGCCCGCTACAACCGCCTGGTGGAGCTGAACGTACAGGAACAATGCGTGAATGTGATCAAGCTGGCCAGCGTGCAGCAGGCATATAACGACCATGGGTATCCTATTGTACATGGCTGGGTATTCGACATGCATACCGGCCTGCTGATCGACCTGAAGCTGGATTTTGCACATATTCTGCACGATATCCAGGAAATATACCGGTTGGATTAAGCGCAATCGGCACCTCGTTTTATTTTTAGGTAATTTTCAGACATGAGAACAATAGCCCTTTGCCTGCTGGTAGTTGCTGTATTACCGGCGCTGGCGCAAGACAATACTCTGAGCCCGAAGCAACAGAAACAAGGGTGGATAAGGTTGTTCAACGGAAAAGACACCACCGGCTGGAAGGGTGCTTTTACCGATCATTTTCCCGACCATGGCTGGTCGATCCACGACGGTATCATAGAAGTGCTTCCTTCCGATGGAAAAGAATCGGTGAATGGTGGCGACATCGTTACCCGCGCGCTGTACAGCGATTTCGAGCTGCTGGTCGACTTCCGGCTTACCGCAGGCGCCAACAGCGGCATCAAATATTTTGTCGACCCTGGTCAGCCCGTGCCCGATAACCCCCGGTCGGCACTTGGTTTGGAGTTCCAGGTGCTCGACGACGCCCTTCATCCTGATGCCAAGCTGGGCCGTGACGGCAACCGCACCATCGGCTCGCTGTACGACCTGATCCCCGCGGCAGCCGGCAAATTGGTCAACCCGATAGGGCAATGGAATCATGCCCGCATTGTGTCGAAAGGCAGCCATGTTGAACACTGGCTTAATGGAAAGAAACTGCTTTCCTACGAACGCGGCAGCCAGGCTTTCAAAGACCTGGTGGCCATCAGCAAATACAAAGACATTCCTGGTTTCGGCCTGGTCGCCGCCGGCCGCATCCTGCTGCAGGACCACGGCAACCGGGTGGCGTTTAAAAATATTTATCTCCGTAAATTATAAACGATGTCAAAACCGATGATTGCTTCCCGCCGCAGGTTTCTGCGCAATTCGGCACTGGCCGGCTCTGCGCTTATGGCCGCCGACCTGCCCCTTTTCGCCTTCAACGGATCGCCCAACGAAAAAGTGGTGCTGGGCGTCATGGGCACCAACAGCCGCGGCGAATACCTCGCTTCGCTTTTCGCGGGCATTCCCAATGTGGAAGTGGGCGCGATCTGCGATGTAGACGCCAATGTGCTTGCCCGTACGATTGCCGTTATCGAAAAAAAGACCGGTAAAAAGCCGAAAGCGTTTACGGATATACGTAAGATGCTTGAATCGAAAGACATCGACGCGCTCGTGGCGGCCCCGCCCGACCACTGGCATGCGCCGGCAACCCTGCTGGCCGTAAAAGCCGGCAAGCATGTATATGTCGAAAAACCCTGCTCGCACAACCCGGCCGAAGGGGAGATGCTGGTAAAAGCGGCCGCCAAATACAACAAGCTGATACAAATGGGCAACCAGCGGCGCTCTTTTCCCGGGGTGCAGCAGGCTATGCAGGCGTTGAAAGACGGCGTTATTGGCCGCCCTTATTTTGCCAAGGGCTGGTACACCAACAACCGCGAAAGCATCGGCACCGGAAAGCCCGTTGCAGTACCGGCGCACCTTGATTATGAGCTCTGGCAGGGTCCTGCACCACGCCGGCCGTATAAAGACAACCTGATCCATTACAACTGGCACTGGTTCTGGAACTGGGGTACGGGCGAAGCGTTGAATAACGGAACCCACGAGCTGGATGTGATGCGCTGGGGACTGGGTGTAAGCTTTCCCACCAAAGTGGTGTCTGCCGGTGGCCGCTATCATTTCAGCGACGATTGGGAAACCCCCGATACACAAACCATCACGTATGAGTTCCCCAACAATACCGCCATTACCTGGGAAAGCCGCAGTTGCAATATTTACCCGGTGGAAGGCAGCACGCGCGGCGTGACTTTTTACGGCACCAAGGGCACCCTGGTGATTCCCGGTGGCGACGACTATCGCATCCACGACGAAAAAGGAAAGCTGGTGCGGGAGGTGAAAAGCAACGTAGGACAGATACAGGCCACTACCGTAGGCATGGGCGAAACCCTCGATGCGCTGCACCTGATCAATTTTGTGGACAGCATACGCGGCAAGGCAACGCTTGCATCGCCTATTACAGAGGGACAGATATCAACCTTGTTACCGCAGTTGGGCAATATCGCCTGGCGAACCGGCAGCGAGCTGATCTGCGATCCGAAATCAGGTCATATTCTCAATAACCCGGCGGCCATGAAGCTTTGGGCGCGCGATTATGAAAAAGGGTGGCAACCGTCGGTATAATGCCGGCCGTCAAGCCATCTGCGTCACACAAAGCCATTCAGCAAAAGAAAGTATATGAAAAGAATTTTACTGGCGCTTTGCATTGTGTTTGCGGTGCATATAGCTGCAGCGCAGGTCAGCGCGGGCGTGGTGTCTTACAGCTTTCGCGATGCTTTTGCCAAAGACGTGCCGGGCACCCTCGATGCGGTAAAAGCCATGGGTATTACCGACATTGAATTCTCCAGCCTGTTCGGCAAGAGCGCTGCCGAGCTGCGCAGGCTGCTGGACGAGCGGGGAATGACCTGCTCTTCGTACGGTGTTGCCTATGGCGACCTGGTGGAAAAGACCGATGAAGTAGGGCAGACCGCCAAGACCCTCGGCGCTTCGTATGTGCGGGTAGCTTGGATACCGCATGACTCCACCGGGTTTACGGAAACCGTGGCCCTTAAGGCCGCGGGTGACTTCAATACCGCGGGCAGGCTGCTAAAGGAAAAATACGGCATGCTGTTCTGTTACCACAACCACGGGTACGAGTTTACGGCTTATGGCAAGGGCACTTATTTTGACCTGCTGGCTGCCAAAACCGACCCGAAGTATGTTGGCTTTGAAATGGACATACTCTGGGTATATTTTCCCGGTAAAGATCCGGTGGAACTGCTCAAAAAATACCCGAAACGCTTTTACCTGATGCACATGAAAGACCTGAAGCCGGGCATTGCACGGAGCCCTGTCGGTGGCACTTCGGGCGATAATAATGTGCCGCTGGGCCAGGGGCAGCTCGATATGCCGGCCATACTGAAAACCGCGCAACAGGTGGGTGTAAAGAAATATTACATCGAAGACGAGAGCGACCGGTCTTTCCAACAGGTACCGCAAAGCCTGGCTTTTATCCGGGCGCAACAGTAGCGGCAGGGCAAAAAAAGACCGGGATCCTGTGTAGGTCCCGGTCAGTGGCTGGTAAGCAAAAAGCAGTAAGATCTGGTCAGTTAGACGGTAAACAGATACCTTCCGGGAAAAAGACCACCGGCATAACGGGAATGCTGCACAAACTTTAAAAAAAATTTAAAGAACGAGCTGGCTGCAGCCCCGTACTTCGGCCTGGTCCACCCGTCCCAATACCTCGAAACCCCCATCGGGATGAAGCCGGCCCAGGTCGTCGGTGGCGATAAAGCAACAGGAATCCAGGTTCGCCAGGTCGGTTATATTGATGATTCCTTGTTCGATAATACCGCTTATGTCTTTGATAATCAGGGGATCATCATCTTCTCTGATGGATACTTTAAGCCAGGGTGGCGTATAGAAGATGCCGTTTTTCGGCGCATATGCCTGCGACAACAGTTCGGTCATTCCATATTCAGCATGTATTTCCGGCATCGGCTGCGGTGCATTGCCGCCGGGTATTGCCGCCGGGCGACCGAAGGCGGCTTCGAACAATTGATGCAACTCAGCCCGCGTCAACTCCCGCCCGCGGCCTTTCATGCCCCCGGTTTCCATGATAATGGTATGGTTCAGGGGTTGGGGATAATGTTCGGCAAAATCAACCAGCGCAAAGGTCACCCCAAACAGCATGGTCTGCTGGCCGGCTGTCTCTAGCGATTGCAGCGTAGCTGCCAGCCGCTCCTGGTCATATAAATAAAAACCGCTTTGAGAATGACCCGACAGGTGAATGAGCTCGTTGACCATAACCACCAGCGAAGAATGGCTCCTTTCCAGGTAGGCGGGCAGCAGTCCCAATATGCACCAGTTGCCGGGCTCGCCGTAAAAGTGCCGGAAGCCCGCCAGGAAGCTCTGGCGGTACAGCCCGAGCGATCTTATATAGTGCCGGCTGCTGACAGCGCCTGTTGTGCCGCTGCTTTCAAACCAGGTTTCGGGGGTGAAAGAGCCGGTCTTCAC
>JAKPBL010000349.1 GCA_029778965.1 Bacteroidota bacterium | reverse complement strand
TACCCCAAATTTTCCACGTGCGGAAACGATTTTTGTTTACATTTAGACCTGCCGGAAAAGGGCTTTGGACGGCCCCCGGGAACAACTAAAAAACGGACGGAATGTTACAATATCGCTTGTTGCGGAACAACAGGGAAACCGGTCCCTATTCCCTCGACGATCTCATCGCGCTGCCCCTGAAAGCCTACGACCTGATCTGGGTCGATGGTAAAAGCGCTGCCTGGAAATACCCCAGCGAATATGAAGAGCTCAAGGCCTATGCCCCGCCCGTTGCCGACGACCTCTACCACCCGCTCCCTGCTGCAACAACTGTTGAAACACCCCATAAAAACGTAGAAAAAAGCCCCCAAAAAAGATTTGTTTCAGTGATTTTGCCGGGCGGCGCAACCACAGATAAAAAAACAATAACACCCGCCCATGAGATGCCGGCTTTCAGCGAATCGGTAGCTGTAGCGCACAATGGCTGGCAGGTGGAGGAGAAATTACATATCGACTGGCCCAGGCCCCGCCAGCAACGTTCATACAGGCCCTATGCAGCAGGCGCCGTGGTGCTGTTACTGCTTGCGGGAGGTATTTATTTACTGGGAAGGCCGCGTGCTGCCGGCCGCAGCCAAATGGAAGACAACCATACAGCCGGCAACCTGGCCTCCTATGCAGCCAGCACCAGCACGCCCGGCAATACAATCGTGGTTACACCGCTTGAATTTGCCGTTTTGAAAAAAGACATCACCGTACAAACCAGCGAATACGGAACCGGTATTTTCGGTGGAATAACCGACCTGCAGGTAACTGTCGGCAACAGCGGGAACACGGTGCTGCGCGACATCGTTCTCCAGGTGGATTACCTGGCAAACGACAAAGCCATTGTCGATGCAGAAACCCTGCATATTCCTTATCTGCCGGCAGGCGCTTCGCGGCTGGTGCAGGCGCCATCGACCGACAAAGGTGTGGCAGTGCAGACGCGGATCATTTCCGTAAACGGCTTCCGCAGCAGCGAGCCCGTTCATTGATTTCCGGAACTAAGATTGAGGTACTGGCGATACGAGCTTGATTCAGGTGCGAGCTTGGTTCAGGTGCGAACTTGGTTCACGCAGAGACCGCAAAGGAGCAAAGATGCAAAGCTATTTGCGCTGCATTACCGAAAATGATAAGTACGCTGCATTACCGGGAATTATATTTAACACAACGTTTTCCCTTTGTGTCTTTGCTCCTTTGCGGTCTCTGCGTGAACCAAGCTCGCACCTGAACCAACCTAGCACCTGAACCAACCTAGCATTTACATCAAAACACCCGCATACACTTTAGTCTTAGTTTGCCCCATGCCATGATTTGGCATGGCAATTGGGTATGCTGTCCTCAAAGCCCGACCGATACACACATCAAAAGAATGTTTATGAACAAGTCAGCTTGGGTGCTGCTCGGCACCGTGGTTATGGTCGTATTGCTGGAAGCGTCCAAAAAAAGAGCCGTTTGCAATATTAAGGGTGAGGTTCACCCGATCAAAGCCTTTCGCAAAGCCTGGCTGATCCAAAATGGCGATACGGTACCGGTAAAAAGACTGGGCAGCCATTTTCAGGTGGCGGTAAAACCGGGGGAATACGGCATCTGGATCGACGCTATCGCACCTTATAAAGACCAGGTATTTCATGAAATCAAACTGACCGACGACCAGGTGAGCGACCTGGGAGAGATCGATCTCTTGGAATGATCAGCCCACCTCAATCTCCTTTTCCGCGAGAAGGTTATAATCGGCATCGCGCATAACCAGCTTGTATTTACCGGGAAAAAGGTATAGCCAGTAATAACCGTCTTCATCGGCTATATAGGTTTGATCGGCCGGCACCAGCACCTGCAGGTTCTTTTCGCGGGCCTCATCGAGGTAATAAGCCTGGGCAAGAAACAATTTTTTCTCCGTAGGCTTAACCGCATACAGGCGCCGCTTCCCTTCGAACGACAACCAGGTCGGCCGGCGGTTTTTCCAGGTCGTTGGCGGGTGAATCACCTGCAGGTCATACAGGTCGTTGTCGAGCAGGCTGACGGGTGTGCCGGCGGCCGAGGCAATCATGGCCGAATCAAGTTTGTTCCTTGCCTGCCAGCGCTGGTAGAAATAACGGCCATACTCAAACGCACTTCCCTCTCCCATCTCCGTTTGATCGATGGTCAGCGGATCAATATTGGTAAAACGCTTAAAGAACAGGCCCATGGGAGTATATCCCGCTCCTACTGTTTTTTCGCTGCCAT
>JAKPBL010000327.1 GCA_029778965.1 Bacteroidota bacterium | reverse complement strand
GCACGGGCCGCCGCGGCCATCATACAGGTAGCCGAAAATGACCGGCCGCCCCTCTACCTTTTCCTGGGTGGTGGCGCCTATAAGGGCGCGACGGCAAAGATTGACTGGTTGCACAAAGACCTTGAAACCTGGAAAGAGGTGACCCTCGGTGCCGACGCACCGCCGGAAAGCTGAATGCTGTTTTCGGCTGGTCATTGCCGTTGATATTTCACTGCCGGGGAACCGGCCGCACGAATGGAAGCCATCGTCTTGACCAGCGTCTGCATCAGGCAGCATATACCCTCAGGCCGATTCCGCGAGCGCCTGCTTAACACTGTCGCGCCCCGATTGCCGGTATTTGGACAGGTTGATCAGCAGCACGCTGGTCAGGATCACCGCCAGCCCCGCGATCTGCAGAAAGGTCATGTGCTCGCCGGCGAGCAGGGTGCCCAGCAGCACGGCCACCACCGGATTTACATAAGCATAAGTGCTGACCTGGGTGGCCGAGCGCACCTGCAGCAACCAAACATAAGCGCTATAGCCGGCAAGCGACCCCATGGTGATCAGGTACAATACTGAACCCCAGCCGGCGGCCGATACGGCTTCGGGACGGAAAGTCGCATAATCGTTGTTGATCGCGGCGCCGATGGCAAACGCCACTCCTGCGATCAGCATCTGCCAGGCGCTCGATACCGACGAAGAGCCGGTGGCCCGGTACTTCGAGTAGATGGAACCGCCCGTCCACGCCATGGAGCCGATCACCAGGATGGCCAGGCCCCACAGCTCATGCCGCGAGCCATTGCCGGCCAGCGCATGCGATAGCTTTTCCTTGAAGAGCAGCACCACGCCGATAAACCCGATCGCCAGCCCGGTAAGCGTGGTGCGGTTGGTGAAGTTTTCCCGCCATTTCGGCTTATCGAGCAGCACGAACCAGATAGGCGCGGTCGATACCAGCACCGCCACCAGCGAAGAAGGCAGAGTTTGTTCGGCCCAGATCACAGCGCCATTGCCTACCAGCAGCAGCAGCAAACCGGTAACGGCGGCTGTTTTAACCTGTTGCCAGTTCCATAGTTTTTCCTTTCGGTAGGCACACCAGGCCATCATCAGCAGGCCGGCTATGATGAAACGTATGGCGCCCATGAGCAGGGCGGGAATTTCATGTACTGCCCGGGCAATAAAGAAATACGTGGAGCCCCAAACGAGGTAAACGATGGCAAAGGCCAGCACCACGAGCGCGGTAGCGGGATTTTTGGTAGCAGCGGCAGACATATGATTCAGGAATTAGGTACAACGATATATGGTTCTTCTTTGACGGATTCCAGTACGATGGTGGTACGGGTGGAAGCAATGCGGGGAATCTTTTTCAGCGAATGCCGCATCAGCCGCATCAGCGCATCGGTGTCTTCCGTGCGCACTTTGATGATGAAACAGTCTTCCCCCGCAATATGATGCACTTCCTGCACCTCGGGGATTTTCGACAATGCCTCGGTGGTTTTACCCGTTTCGCCAAAGCCATCGGTGGTGCGGATAAAAATGAACGCAAGCAGCTTTTGCCTTACCGCCAGCGGGTTGATACGGGTATGGTAACCGAGGATGACTTCTTTCTGCTCCAGCTTCTTCACTCTTTCCAATACCGCCGAAGGCGCCATCTCGAGCTCGCGGGCCAGCTCGGCATTCGAAATGCGCGCGTTGCCTTGCATCAGCTCCAGTATGCG
>JAKPBL010000311.1 GCA_029778965.1 Bacteroidota bacterium | reverse complement strand
GGAGTAATAAAAGTAAAAAACCAAAGATAATCATTCTATATCCCTGTCCCTTACCTACGTTAAACCCCTTAAAAAGAAGAAAGAAGCCCGCCACCGGCACTAATAGATAAAGAGGTATCATCCAAAAGAACTCCATAAATTATTCACCTTTCTATGTAACTGACCTCAGCGAATACTTTTATTGGCATTGCAGGCAACGGCGGGGGCTTTGCGTTGTGGTGGTATTAGAATTACAAATGCTGGGTTAAGGGACTTGCTTTCCGGTCAGCGACTTACCCCGATATACCGCTGATTAGAATTACTGCTGTCGATCATATATCCTATCGCCGCCATAACGCAAAACCACTCTGTTGGGCGCAGATAGTTACTACAGGACCGTGATTGTCAGCTTGTGTACTTCCTGCTGGATAGCAATTTCTTGTCCTTGTTTGAAACCAAGTTTTTCGAGCCACCTGCCTTCTAGGCGAATTTCAGGTATAGCTATGTCGTCATATGTCCTGCTGCGAATTTTCGCATAAACCTTCTTTTTTCTAAGTTTTTCCATGTCACACGTTTGTATGACAAATATAGCAACCGAAGTCGAAATGTCGCTTAAAATATGACAACCTTTAGCCTATTTTTACCCACATTCGGCATGTGAAAAAAGAGCAACTCCAAAAAAAGATAGGTCAAAGAATAATTCATCTACGATCTGAAAAAGGTTGGAGCCAATCTGACCTTGCAAGAGCCTGCAATAAAGATCGACAGGCTATTGAAAAAATTGAAAACGGAAAAGTCAACCCAACCGCTTTCTCTTTATATGAAATTGCTAAAGCCTTACAAATTTCGCTATCCGAGTTAGTAGATATTTAGGTTATAACCGCAGCATTTAAATACCTAGTTGCTTATAAGATTGCGCCCAACGTATGTATTTCCGCATACTAAGCAAATATGCGATTTTGTTGTTTTCCTGTACTGCCTTGTAAACCAATAAAACTTATTGCGCAATACACATTGCGCTTATTCGTCAATGCTCATTGAGTTATTTTGTAATATCTGCGCGCCGCGTTTGACACGGAACAATTGTTCAAGCACACCAGTGACTTCTCCGCAAGCCTTCGGCACCTGAGTCCCAGGCCAGGGGTCAGCGACAAGGTTTTAAGGCTCTCTAATAATAGCAAAAATTTTAATACCATCCAAGCTGCTGTCAGGCTTCTTCTTTTACCCGGTTGAAAAAGGCCGTCATCTGCTGCAGTGCAGAAGCTGAAAACATCCGCTCCGTATTTTCCAGGGTTTGTTTCGTGGAGTTCGCCCCTCTTACCACCATTTCTTTCTCAAAATGCGAGAGGGCAGCTTTTAGATTTGGAAACGCATTGCCGGTCAGGCATTCCGCCAGCTCAAATGCATCCTGAAGCGCCACATTTGCTCCCTCGCCGGCATAGGGCGGCATCCGGTGGGCGGCATCGCCGATCATAGTCAGGCTCTCCTGCGTTTCCCACGATTGATCGAGGGGGAAATAATATTGCGGACGTGGAATGAAATACACTTCGTCATTGGTAAAGAACTCGTACCAGTCTTCGCTCCAGCCCGCAAACTCCTGTTTGAACCAGGCCAGCACCGCTTCCCTGTTCTTAAAATCGATGCCACAGGTCGACAACCAGGTTTCGGGGGTTCTGAAACTCGCAACAAACATAACAGAGCCGTCGCCCTTAGTACCGTAACCAATGAATTGACTGTTATCGAAAGCCATCACTTTCCCGCCCTTCGCAAATGAAAATAGCCCGGGTGTGTGTTTCTCGGCCTGGTAAATGTTCCCTTCTATCAGCGTGATGCCTGAATATACCGGCTTGATATCGCTTAGATAGGGCCGCAACTTCGAAGCGGCGCCATCGGCAGCCACTACCAGGTCGGCATAAGCGCTGGTTCCGTTGCTGAAATGCAGCCGCCAGCCCCGGCCCTCCTTTTCCATCGAAACAAACCGGCTGTTCCATACCACCGTACCGGGCGAAAGCGCATTCAGCAACATATCGCGCAGAGGCGCGCGGTCTATCTCCGGACGGGTTTCGGCGGTGAGCGTCGCAAAATCGTGGTCGTCGAAAACAATATTGAGCGACTTGTCAACCAATCGCATCTTGCTGGCCACGGGACGATGGTATTTATAAAATTCTTCCAGCAGCCCCGCCCGTTTGATGGCCTCCAGGCCGGTGCCTTCATGCAAATCGAGCGTGGCGCCCTGCACCCTTATATCGCGGTGCGCATCCCGTTCATATACGGTAACGGTAAAACTGTTCGAATCATCCTGAACCTGTAAAAGCCTGGCGAGGGTAAGCCCCGCAGGACCGCCGCCTACAATGGCAACCTGCTTATGTTGCAATAACATAACAATGCATAATTTGATAAGAATGCAAAATTATGCCTGCTTAATAGCGGATAATAGTATAAATCGGTCGTTTTTATTCCGGAAAAGCTCCTTCGGCGCCACTCCCGAAAACTTCTTTATCTCTTTGATGAAATGGTTCTGGTCGAAGAAATTCCCTTCGGGGAAAAGCCGACCCTGCGCAATGTGCTCCAGCGAAGCGCGAAAACGGAGAATATTGCAGTACGCTTTGAGCGATATGCCGAACTGCTGACTGAAATACCGGTTGATCTGCCGGCTGCTCCAAAACACTTTTTCCGACAGTTCCTTTACGGTAATGGCGCCCTTTGTTTCGTATAATAGTTCAAACAATCTCGATTTACGCTCGTCCATTTCCTTGGGCAGGATCGACGCTATCTTACGGGTTGCCTTCTCCACGAACAGATCAAAATCGAGCATGTCGTTTTCCGTAAACCCCCAAAAACCTTCGGGCAAAACCTTGCCGCTGTTGACGATGCCGGCAATGGTTTCTCCGAAAATATATTCGACGGCCGGCAATTTAAAGCTGATGCAGCACAACAGGCTGTTGGCGGGTACCGTCGCCTGCTCAAACCGGGTCAGCCCGCCGAGCTGTACCATGTGAAAAGGCGTCGAAGGCGATTTGAAAAGCAATACGTCCATAAGTCCGTCGGGCAACCCGACGGTTTCCCTGTCGTTGCCGGACCGGTTGTGCAAAAGCCAAAAGCTTTCTACAAAATCAGACAAGGGCTTTCCTGGTCTGCTTATTCTGTATTGCAGCAGATCATCCATCATTGTCAGTATTTCTCTTTAAACGCCCACAGCACGAAGGTTAGCGTAACGGCTATACTCAGCCCGATAATAATCCTGCCGTGCTTTCGATCGCTCTCGGGCCTCTCAAACACTTTTTGTCCGTTAGGAAGGGTAGTGCCGCCGTTTACAATCAGGAACCCGTTTATCATGGCATAGGGCGGTAGGATAAAACAGAACAGGTAATAAAGAATAAGCCTTGTTTTTGAAATGGGTTGGGGTTTGGCCATTTCCGCCAACTTCTCTTCCCTGGCTTTCAGGAGGTCGCTTTCCCCGATATGTACACCACGGCTCGCCAGAACCCGCGTCGCCAGTTGATAGTCCAGTTGCCCCCACTCCAACGGGTTATGCAAAATTTCAGTAAGCTCTTCGGTCGTGAAATCAAACAGGTAGTAGTCTTTTCCTATATTGTCTAGCTGCCTGCCGTAGAAGCGCTCCAATACTTCTTCCGCCTTCATAAAATCGCCTTGCCTGATATTCAGACCTACCGCAAAATCAATTTGATTGTAACCTACCACAGAAACATACGCGTGGTTGTTATTAAGGATATGGCAGTCTATGCCGTTTTGCTTCAGTTCATTCAATATCAGTTCGGCGGACTCCAGATCGGTGAACTTCTGAAACGTCACATATTCATTGCGCATAGTAATGGATTAACAGCAGTGCCTGCGTCAAGATACAAAGCAAATCGAAAGGCCGGTTCTTCATCCGCCAATAAAAAACCGCTCCTGGACGGGGAGCGGTTAAATCTTTTGAACGGGACGATTTCTACTGAACTTCAATGGATCTTGGACAGGACAATGATTTTTCTGCGTGGATTTCTACGGTTTTCAAAAGATCGGATCATCGGTTTTCAAAGGATGGATATCATCGGTTTTCGAGGGATAGGATTTCGTTCGTTTGACAATACAAAGATGGCCCATATCCCGCGCCGGAGAGAATCTCTTCGATTAACCGTCGCAAACAGTCGATTTTCGGACGATTTTGCCTGTTAAAGGCAGGTTGCTTCTCGTTTATACTGCTCTCGGTACCTCCTGCTGCTGTATGATACCTATTGCCCTGCAAGTCCTCTGCCTTGCGCCCTTCGCTTCTTTGCGCTCTTTGCGTGAACCGAAAAGCCCCGCACCCGCACCAAGGCATCATTTCACCGCAAACCGCAGTACTTCCCACACCACGCTCTGCTTCTCGTCTGCGTCCAGCCGCTTGCTTACCAGGAACAATGTATGCATGCCGCCGTCAATGACCGGCTCCAGCACGATCACCGGCGAACGGTTGGCGTCGTTTACCCGCGTCTCACCGATCTGCCGCCCCGTGGGCGAATCAAGCCGCAACTCGAGTGCATATCCCGATTCAAGCCGTCCCTTCCAGCGGAAAGCAGTGCTGACGGATTTAATACCTGTCAGGTCAAAAGACCCCAGCTCTTTTGATGCCGCTGCCGGCAGCTCCCAGTTTATCACCATTCGGGGCGATGCCAGGCTAACCATCGCTTCGGCACTAAGCGGCTTTACGTTAACGGCGCCTTTGTCGGTGTAGGTAGCCGACAGCACCAGTTGAGTGCCCTTCTGCGCCTCTTCTGCAGAAGGAATAATGGCGCCTTCGGGCAGCATCGATTTCTTACCGTTGCCTTTATTGGCAAGCGACCTGATCCAGTTCACCATCAGCCGGGCATCGTCTTCTTTCAGGGCAGGATGCGCCGCCATCGCCACTTCGCCCCATACGCCGCCACCACCCTTGATGATCTTGTTCACCAGGTATTCCGTAGCGTCGGCGCGGGTCTTGTACTTCGCGGCAACGGCGGTGTACGCCGGGCCAATGCTCTTCTCCGCTTCCTTGTGGCAGCTCTTGCAATCCAGGCTGCCTACCAGGCTCTTGCCCATCTGCAAGCTGCTCACCTGCTGGTGGCCCAGGCTGGAGCCGGCTTTGTCGATACCCTGCTGGTACGCGGCCGATACATACAGCCCTTCTGCAATAGCCGCAGTTTTTCCCGCACCCGTCATGGTCTTCAGGCCGGGCTCATCGGGGTCGGACAGTGAGATATCATAAGCCACCGGCATGCCGGGGAAATAAAAACTCTTGTTGCCGCTGATGCTTATATCGAGCAGGGGATTGCTGTTACCCGCTACCACCATTACCGGCAGCGTGCTTGCCGTCAGCTTTTCTTCGCTGCTAACGGTAACCGACACCTGAAAATCGCCGCCGCGCTTATATGTGTGGGTTATGGCAGGCTGATCGTTGTCGAGCTTCGTGCCGTCGCCCAGGTCCCAGTGATAAGCCAGCTTCTTTCCTTCGGGGTCTTTGGCCGTTACGCTTGCCTTTATGGTTAAAGGAAGGGGGCCTGATATTTTGTCGATGGTCAGCGCGTCCACTCGTGGCGGACGGTTGCCGCCGTTATAATCGATCCGCACCAGCCCGGCATCGGGGTTCTTCGAGAACCAGCCGCTGCCGTATTCAAGCAGGTACAGCCGCCCGTCGGGGCCAACTTCCATATCAATGATATTATTGAACCGCTCCTTGTCCATAAATGGTTCCATATACGAGAAGTCGCCGTTCTGCTCCATCGTCACCACCTTGATCCAGTTACGGATCCAGTCGTAGATAAACAGCTTGCCGTTGTAATAGTCGGGCAGGCGGGTGCTGTCGGGGAACATATCTGTATAATACACGGGGCCGGCCATCGCATTGCGGCCGCCGCTTTTCACCGAAGGAAAATCGGGCGATGCATCATAGGGATACCAGATGAATGCAGGCTGCGCCGGTGGCAGGTCTTTGATGCCGGTATTGTTCCGCGAAGCGTTGTACACTTTATTGGGATTGAACGCCGGGCCAGGTATGCCGGTGGCGTAATCGTACTGGTGGTACGCATAGTTGTTGCCTACAAAAAAGGGCCAGCCGAAATTACCGGGGCGCCGGGCCTGGTTCACTTCATCATAACCACGCGGGCCGCGGGTGAGCAGACTGTCGTTATTGGCGTCGGGACCAACCTCACCCCAGTACAGCCACCCGTTCTTCTTATCAACTGAAATGCGGTAAGGGTTACGGTTGCCTTGTATATAGATCTCGGGGCGGGT
>JAKPBL010000305.1 GCA_029778965.1 Bacteroidota bacterium | reverse complement strand
CAATGGCCGCGGACTGGCATATATCCGTTCGATCTATGGCGATTGGGGTAATAAGGAAGTGGTCGATATTGTGGGTGCGGCCGATTACCTGATCGCGAAAGGCATCGCCGATGAAAACAGGATGGGTATTGCCGGCTGGAGCTATGGCGGTATTTCAACGAACTACACCATCGCTACCGACAGCCGGTTTAAAGCGGCCGTCAGCGGAGCGGGCAGCTCGTTACAGCTCAGCATGTATGGCACCGACCAGTACGTGACGCAATATGAGAAAGAGCTGGGTTATCCCTGGAAAAATCCCGAGAAATGGCTGGCTATTTCTTATCCTTTCTTCAAAGCCGACAAGATAAAAACACCCACATTGTTTATGGCCAGTCAAAGCGATTTCAATGTGCCCGTCGCTGGTGCCGAGCAGATGTACCAGGCGTTGAAATCGTTGGGTGTGCCCACCGAGCTGGTGATCTATCCCAAGCAGTTTCATGGTATTTCGGTGCCGAGTTACCAGGTAGACCGTTTGCAGCGGCACATAGAATGGTTCAACAAGTACCTGAAATAACGCCCTTCCGCGGCGGTGCGGCCATTCGGTGTAAAGTGTTAACTTAGTTATCTCGGCTGCTCCGGGGAGAAACTAGTTATCATGAAGACCCTGGTAAAGATCAAAAGCGTATATGATAAACCGGCGCCGGAAGACGGTTGCCGGGTACTGGTAGACCGGCTCTGGCCTCGGGGCATGACCCGCGAAGCGGCTGCCCTGGATGAATGGGCAAAAGAGCTGGCGCCGAGTACCGATCTGCGAAAATGGTTCGGCCATTCACCCGCATTATGGACGGGTTTTCAGCAACGCTACAAAGAAGAGCTCAGGACGAATGAAACCGTTGCGCCATTTGTGGAAGCGCACCGGAAAGACAAGCTGATCACCTTGCTGTATGCTGCCAAAGACCACGAGCATAACCAGGCGGTTGTATTGCATGCGTATCTGCAGCAAGCATTCGATAAAGCAAAAGACAGAGAGTGAATGAGGCCTGCATGACAGATAAGAAGCCCGATATCTGCTTTACACTGGTGCACCGGGGAAAGGAATATCAGGTACAGGTTTACCGTGGACAATACTATTCACTCATGACATTGATAGCCGATTACCTCGGTGTTTTCGGCTTTGGCCTGTGCTGTGGGATGGGAAGCTGCGGTACCTGTCTGGTCAGTATCAGCGGAAACAATACCATAGCAAAAAGGCATGGCTTGTCGTGCGAGATGCCGGTGAACGACGAGCTGGCGAATGTGGTAGTGACGGTTCCCGATGATATTTAGCGTTGCTGTTGCCTAACATTCTGCATAGGCGGCGGCGAATACGCCGTTTACGGCAACGATCTTTCCGACGGCGATCTTTTGTCTGTTCTCCAATTCTATATATGAATCGTCGTCGTTGCGGTGTAGGTTTTGTATATGCCCGCCTGCGCGGGTAAGTCCGCCGTCATCCACCAATAACGCCACTTCCCTGTTTTCCCGGAAGCAGGTTGCCAACATCGCCAGAAATGTTTCGTGCTCGTTAAGGGTAAGTCTGCAATCCATGATGAATACTTGTTCTACTCTGGTACTAAAGGTACGTTATCTGAAGAGATCAGGCGCACACGAATGCCTAAAGGCGATCGAAATGCGTGTTTTAACCCTTTCTAAAACAGGCGATAGCGTTTTATATAGTTTTGGCTGCATGAATAAGGAAAGCCAAAACCTGGAGTGGAAGGAGTCGTGGCGGGATGAATACCTTAAATGGATTTGCGGCTTTGCGAATGCGCAGGGAGGTAAGATTATTATCGGTGTTAATGACGAGGGTAGGGTTGTCAATCTTAAAAAGAAGGCCGGAAAAATGTATCGAAATAAAAGTAGATGCCCAACCCTATCCTGTGAGTTTGGGAGCGTGGTATTATCACAGAACGGGGAGTATAATGCATGAGTTGAAGGGCAGTGTGCTCGACAGATTCCTTTTGCTTAAACAAGGAAAACGTTGGAATGCAATGCCTGTTCCCAATGTAAATATTGCCGGCGAGTATTTTTTTTCACACATCATTCTCATATCGTTAACCTGAACTTTATGAAAAGATACATCAGGGGCGACGGCGGCCAGGTGGAAACGGAAAACGGCGTTCTCCTGGAAGTGTTGCGAAAAAACAAGGAAGACTTTATCAAAAGAGCCGGGCTAATCGGGTTTTGAAGAGCGCGCTCAGCGGCTGTTTTCAATCAGAACTGATTTGATTTGGTTGTTCCCTGTAAATACCGGGAAATACATGAGTGAAACCTTTGCGGGATTGATGCTGAATTTCCCCGAAAACCTGGTTTGCAGCGGAAGGGTAAAAACATGTTTGCCCGCCTCCATTTTCTCTATATAGATCAACAACTTTTCTTTCCGGTATTCGCGGTATTCACTGAAGCTGTTGTAATTTTTATTGTCGTAGCTGCAGCCTGCCGGAATGGGTATCTCCAGCTCTATAAATTCGGCATCTTTCCACGCGGTGATCTCTACCCGGAGCGCTATTTTTTCTCCTGCCGAAATCAGCCAGTTCTCTTTTTCTCCCCAGGTGTGGTTCCCCTGCTGAAGGCTGGTTACGACGTTAAATAGAGAATCCCGTTTGGGCGGGTCTGTTTCCCATTTCTGTTGACTGAAACCGGCGAAGACCAACCCAGCACCTTTTTTTGTTATTGTAAAGCTGGTTGCTGGCGGCAGTTCCCATTGTTGCGGAAACTGGTCCGTTGTCTTGCCATTGATGGTAAGCGTGGCCGGTTGGCTGTTTACGTAGTTATCGGTTAGCGCATCTTCCAATAATACATGGGTGATCTCGGCCTGCTCAACGGTATTCAGGTAATATGGTGTTTTCTTTTCGGTTAAAAGATACTGTTTAAGCCTGGGCAGATATTGCCTGTACGCGTCGCTTTGACGGATCACTTTGGCCGCAATGACCATGGTGGCGTTGATATTGTTTTGCCAGTACCAGTTCGCCGTTCCCCAATAGAGGGCGCCGGTATAGTTTTCCTTTCTTTTCTTCCAAAGCTTGGCTATTTCTTTTTCGTACGATAGCCCTGCGTTTTGTTTGATCCGAACGAACTGCCATTGCTGGTGAACGGATAAACTGTCAAAGGGAAGGCTGTCCAGCGCAAATTGATAGGGATATACATGTTTGCCTTCGCTCAGGCAAAGAAGGGCTTCCAGTTTCTCTGCGCGCGGCAATTGGGCGAGTTGGTTTTGCAGGTATATATTCCCTTCACGGATGGCTCTTTTGGTGGTTTCTGTGCTATCGGCATAGCGAAGCGCCTGCAACACTTTAGCGGTAATAGAGATGTTCGCATAACCTGGTCCCCACCAGCTCCAGCCGCCGTTGTACAATTGATTTTCGAAGAGCCGCTGTTGCAGTTTGTCGATCTGCTTCTGGTAGTTGAAAGACTGCTTTGTTTTATTTTTGATATCGCGCATCATGAGGAGACCCCACATTTTGTTGGCGGTTTGTTCCATGCAGGCCTGCGGATATTTGCGCAATTGCTCCAGCTCTTTTTCCAGCAGATCAATCAACTTGTTTTCGGTGTAGACCGTAATGGGTATATCGTTATACGAGGGATGCAATTGAAAGCTTGTGTCTTTGTCGAGCACAAAAAATGCGCCTTTTGTTGCGAAACTGCCAGCAGGTAATACCGGGATGCTGCGTTCTTCACCGTCTGTGCTAATGCCATTGCCGATCACTTCGAACGACGGCCGGAGGGTATCGGGCGCCGCCGGTGCTTTGATGCTCGCATACATAACCTGTGAAGCTCCGGGCGCTATGCTGACAGTACCGGGTGTCGCTTCTTTGCCGTTAAACCGCCCGTGGACCTGCTTTTCACCGCTGGTATAGTTGATGGCTTTGCCGATCAGCGAAATACTGTCTGCCGAAACCAGGAATGAAGGCACCTGCAGGATAGCCTGCATGGGTTTGAAGATTTTGGTAACCCCATGACTGCTTCCGTATTTTCCTTTTTTGCCGGCGGCGAAAACCATGTGCTGCCAGCTCGTTATATTTTCAGGATAGCTGATAGGGATGATGGCCTTACCCTTGCTGTCGGTGACCGTATTGGGCTTCCAGTAAGCATAGTCCCTGAATACCGTTCTGATGACCGCGCCGTTGTTCTTGCCGGTCGAAATCAGGATGGCGCCGTTTACGGCTCTCGAACCATACAAGGCGACGGCAGCGCTGCTTTTGAGTATCTCTATTGACAGGGAACTGGTATCGAGCCCGGCCGGTAATACATCAACGGGCACGCCGTCGATCACATAAACCGGACCGGTACTGCTATTGACCGAAGATGCGCCTCTGATGATAATAGATGCATTAGCACCGGGGTCGCTCTGCACCATTACACCCGCCACGTTGCCCTGGAGTGCGGAACCTGGAACTGATGAAAGGGAGGCTGTAACGCTTCTTTTCCTGGATACGCCAAGGGCGGTCACAATCACTTCGTCCAGCCGGCTTTCACTTACCCGCATGGCCATAGCCTGTTGCGTTTCCTGACCGGCCACCGCCTGCACTTTTATTTCTACTGACTGATATCCGACACTGTTGGCGACCAATACAAATTCTCCCGGCGGAATATTGTTCAGCAGGAACCGGCCTTTTGCATCGGTGCTGGTTACACGATTGGTTCCTTTGATCCGCACAACACCGCCGGCAATGGGATCGCCCGAAACAATATCTGTCAACAGACCGCTGATCCTGGCGGTGCCCAGCATAAGCTCCTGCCGTGAAATGGTGGAATCGCGGGTCTCCGGTTCATTGATCAACGGCTTATCTGCCAGACGCCGTAGTTCCTGCATTTGCCAATGCCAGGTGTAAGCGGCGTCTGAATTATTGGCAGAAAACCGTTGCGGAAACAGGCTGTAGGCGTTGATGCCATCCGCCTTTACGACAAGACTGTCGCTGCTCCATGCTTTGTCGTAATGATCTACAAGAATGATTTTATAGGCTCCCGGTAAAAGATTGTGCATGATGGTTTGCCTGCCAGACAGTATCAGCGGGTTGTCAGATTCGTTTGTTGATAAGAGGATAGTGTATCTGATCAGGCTGTCTGTTTGTAAAAACAATTGCAGCATACCCCTGCCACTTTTCGTTTGATAAGCGCCTGTGGAAACAACATAGTTCCTGGAACGGTCTGTACCAGCGGGAAAAGTTGGCGGGAGCATCAGGCTGGCAATGGTATCGCCGATGTTCCAGGTGCCAGTCGGCACTCCCAGCTTTATTTTTCCAGGTAATAGGCTTTTCTTCTCCATGCGCGCCATATTTTGTGTAAGTCGGTATTGATAACCCGCCTCGAAGACAAAAGGCATATCGATTTTGCCCGTGTTGAAAATGCGAATGGAGTCGCCTGCTTTAAAAGGGCCGGCTATGGTGACGGGTTGGTTGCCGGTTAATTGCCGGTAATTGCCTGCAGTCCATATCCATGCGTCTTTTGCTTCGCGGTTCATCTCTACGGCGATAAAATATCTTTCCAGTTCCTGTTTTTCGACATACAGGAGGGTGTCGGGCATGGATGTTACCGTGATGTTTTTATGGGGTGTGCGGGTTACGTTGAGGAATACATCGTGTTTATAATGGGGCTGCATGTAAATGCTGTCGATCTCTATCAGCCGGTCCTTTAACCGGATAGCTGCTTTTATATAAGAAGGATAAACTGCATGGCTTTCAGGCCGGCTGGTATTTTGCCAGAAAATTTCTGCCGGCTGTTTGTTGAGCCAGGTTATATAAGCTGTCAGCGGTTTTCCTTTTTCATACACATGCAGTGCGATTTCGGGAAAGACGGATTCAATCTGTGTTTTTGCTATATATAGTGGATCGGCAGAAAATAACCGCTGGTAATAGAACATGGTATCACAGCCGAGCAAGGAAGCGAGCGTGGGGTAGAGAGCGGCAATGCTGTCTTGCCGGATATAGGCATCATCGGTTTCCAGGCCGCTGGCAGGACGATAGCGTTTTTGTTTCCGGTAAGTCATTTTTAAGGGCAGCCGGGGTTCCCTGAATTTGTTTTTCAACTGCATGTTTTGAGCAGTCGCCGTTATATTGGCTTCTGACACCGGTCTGCCTTTGTAGTCGGTTACCTGCACCTGCAGACTGTCTTTGGCGCCCGGACTGTTGCCGGATGCAACCCTGGCATTTACCTGTAAAATGTTGTATAAGACCCCCAGGTTCTCCACCCGTTCTTCTTCCTTCCCGTCGTAAAGAAAACGGGCGCGAACCTGGTACATGTTTCGCCGCGAAACTTCCTCTTTCCATTCATAGCCGGCGGTAACCAGCCGCGTCCATATCGTTTGCTTCCCTTTCATCAGGGTAATCCATACCGGCAATTCAGCCGGATTGGAGAGGCGGAAGCCAATGCTGTCGCCGATAGGCGTCAACGGTTCAAGAGCGGGGAACAGTTCATTGCTTTTCAGTTCTATGCTTTCGGAAGCCAGGGTGTTTCCCTTGTCGTCGAGGGCGCTGACATCGTATTCCGTTGCCATGGGGTGCAGGGGAATGGTTGCGGGCAGGAGAAGACTGGTATCGAGGTCGAGTTCCTCACCGGAGATGTTGATTAAAGCTCTTCGCTGAACAACCGTATCGTTTTCCAGGTAGCTGATATGTAATTTACCAGATGTTCTTTGCAGATCGATGCGACGTAACCGGGTGAATTGCTCCATCGTTTCGCTGACCTGCTTTATTTCATTGCTGCTGTTGCGGAGTACGGCGGTCAGGGTGAATTTT
The DNA here is from genome assembly GCA_029778965.1 of Bacteroidota bacterium. Lineage (GTDB taxonomy): Bacteria > Bacteroidota > Bacteroidia > Chitinophagales > Chitinophagaceae > Flavihumibacter. Next base: position 1,956 of record JAKPBL010000305.1, on the reverse strand, counting down.
ATATCTGCTTCGGGAAACTGGTTGGCGGGGATATATACTTCGGTTTCAGTATCGGTTGATAAGGCAATGCTTTTCTTCCATAGTGTATCGGGCACAAACACGGCATCGCGGTGTATCTGGCTGACAGTTGTTGTAATGGCGGTCAGTTCAACCATGCCGTCGGGTACAAAGAGCCCGTTTGCGTCTTTCGCCTGGAGGGTTATTTTGAGGCTGTCTTTTCGCAACCACTTGTTCTTTTCCGGCCGTATACTGAACTGCGTGATATTGGGTAGTTCGTATTCCTCCATAGTGAAATCGGAGGAGAAGTGACTGTATTGAGAGGGGCCGCCCAGGGTAAGTGTATAGCGGGTATCGACAGGCAGGCTGTCGGGCAGGGGCCAGTCAAACACATAACTTCCAGGGCTGACTGCTTTTAGCTGCCCGAGAGATATGGTTTTATTGTTGTTTTTTGACCGGTAAAATACAGACAGATCTTTGGGCCTTGTTTCAGGCCGGCCTTTTCGATCAGTGAGCCAGGCTTTAAAACGAAGTGTGTCGTTTGATTTATAAATGGGTTTATTAAAAACAACAAAACCTTCGAATGTTTTTTTTCTTTCCCGCTTTCTTTCCCAACGGTCAAATTGTTCTCCATTGAACACCCGGCGCATAAAGGCAGGAACTGCCAAAACCTGGCGTATAACCGGTAACTGCCGGAAGGGGCGGTAGCGATAATAGTAGTCGTCATCCTTATTGAGCCAGGCGAACAGGGTATCGCCGGCGCTTTCGATGCGTAGTAATTTATCGGGACCTTTCTTTCTGAAACGCGGCAGTTCATAACCTTTATTGACGGCATTCCACCTGAGCCGTCTGCCGTTCAGGAAAGCGCTGCCGCCGGCCGGTAGTTGGCCGGCAGCGTTGAATACGTTTAATAAACGGTGTTTGCCGCTGGTAATATTGCTGTGCGAAAGCCGTGAAACTATTTCCGTGCTGGCCTGCACGCGGTAGTCGTTGATGGTAACCCAGGCATAGTGGCCGACCGGCAGCGGCGACATGGTTTTGGCACTGTCTTTATGTCCTGTCCACACTGGTGTAAGGGTGCCTAGGAACTGGAAATTGACCTGCTTCCGTTTGAGCCAGGCCTGCATGGTATCGGCTGGCAGGCGGAAAACAGCCTTATAATGGCTGGCTTGTGCCGCAGTATGGAGCTCGTTCCCGGAGAAGACCTGCGCGCGCGTGTTGCTTAAACAAACTGTCAGCAAAAGAATAAGGCAACCGGTGGTACGGGCTTTTTTCTGGTAACTCATTGCAATCAGGGTTGGTTTTGGTTCCGGATGGCAATACTGCCTCTCCCGGAATTGATGCCGACGCAGAAAAAATTACACAATAAAACTGAAATTTTTAGCGGGCCCGCGATAAATTCAGCAGTTTTCCATAAGCGAGGGCTGCCTTATGTACCTGTATCGTCCAGTCTTCCACCGCATTTCCGTCGGCGCCGTCGGAAATATATTTCAGGCAGAGGAAGGGGATATTTTCTCTAAGGGCGACCATGGCAATGGCATAGGCTTCCATATCCACGACCGTATAATGGGGCGCTGAATGGCCCATTTCAAAATTGTCGCCGGTGCCGCAAACGGCTTCCGGCAGACCATTTATCAATGCAACAACCGCCATTGAAAACAGGCCTTCCTAAAACACCGTTTTGCTTAAGCGTGCGATTGCTATAATGACCGGAACGAACACCAACGCCAGCGCCAGCGACAGGGCAAGGTATTTCTATAGCAAAATAAAGAAGTATGAGGTTGAAGTTCATCGGTATATTCTTATTTCTCTGTACACACTCTTTGACTCAAAAAATGGAGTTCAGCATTTCGGGTAATTTAAAAAGTGAGAAAGGGGATGCTATTAATGGAGCAACCGATAAAATTTTTTATATTAATGACTTATTACTATATAAGTTGGCTCTTACTGATAGTTTAG
>JAKPBL010000304.1 GCA_029778965.1 Bacteroidota bacterium | reverse complement strand
CCGGCTTATACGGGTTCTCTTCCTCGCGCATCGATTCCTTGCCCGTATTACGTCTTTTTTTCAGCGTTTCCGGGTTGGGAAAGTATTGCACGAACAGGGAACGCATGGCTTTATCCACGAGGTTCATGGCTACCTGGAAAGGGCCTTCCTGCTCGCCTTCATAGACCAGCTCTATCTTGCCTGTCAGGCTGGGAATGATGCCGGTGAGGTCGCTCAGCCATACCTGTGTTTTCTTTTCGCGGTTGATAATGGCCCGACGTTCGGCGGCGCTTACCGCATTTTCATAGGCGCTGATGGTGAGGCGTGCCGATACGCCGCTTTTTTTATCGACATATTCATTGCTGCGCGCTTCAAAAGCCACCTGCTCAATCAGCTTTTTCACCAGGTCGCTGATATACACGCGTTCTTCCTGTACGGGCAGAATAGCGGCTTCCTGTTCAGTGATGGCGAGCGAATGCGCCAGGTGCCGGGGATAGTGGGTGAGTATCTGGCTCTGGATACGGTCTTTCAGCGGCGTAACGATCGAGCCGCGGTTGGTATAATCTTCGGGATTAGCGGTGAATACGAAAAGGATATCGAGCGGCATGCGCAGCTTAAAGCCCCTGATCTGGATATCGCCTTCTTCCAGGATGTTGAAGAGCGACACCTGTATGCGCGCCTGGAGATCAGGCAGCTCGTTGATCACGAAAATGCCCCGGTTGCTGCGGGGGATAATGCCGTAATGCAGCACCCCTTCATCGGCGAAGCTGAGCTTAAGGTTGGCCGCTTTAATAGGATCGATGTCTCCGATCAGGTCGGCTACGCTGACATCGGGCGTGGCCAGCTTTTCGCCGTACCGTTCACTGCGGTGCATCCAGGTGATGGGGGTATTGTCGCCTTCCCGGGCAATACGGTCGCGCGCATACCTGGATACGGGATGGAAGGGGTCGTCGTTGATCTCCGAGCCGGCTACCACCGGTATGTATTCATCCAACAACGACACCATTTGCCGTGCCATGCGGGTCTTCGCCTGCCCGCGCAGGCCGAGAAAAAGAATGTTGTGCCTGCTTAGCAGCGCCCTTTCGGTATCGGGAATAACCGATTCTTCGTAACCGATAATACCTTCAAATCTTGGCGTGCCCTGTTGCATGGATGCGATGAGGTTATCGCGCACTTCTTCTTTCACCGGTCTCGAAATATAGCCGGCTTTTTTCAGTTCTCCCAGGGTGTTGATCTTGCTATAATTCATGCATGTTGTTTGTGATGGGTCAATACAGTGTTTTTCTTTTCCCGCTCTCAAAGTCTTTGAAGATAAAAGCGCCGAGATGGTCGAGCGAGGCAAAATAAGCTTTGCCCTGGTTGGTTTCGGTGAACTCGTTGACAAATCGTTGCAGGTAGGGGTCGGAGGCGATCATGAAAGTGGTGATGGGTATGCGCAGTTTTTTGCATTGCGCTGCCAGGTTAAGGCAGCGGGTGGTGATCTTGCGGTCGAGGCCGAAACTGTTCTTGTAATAGCGCTTGCCGATTTTTAAACAGGTCGGCTTGCCGTCGGTGATCATGAATATCTGCTTATTGGGATTGCGGCGGCGGCGCAGGATGTCCGTTGCCAGTTCCAGGCCGGCAACGGTGTTGGTATGGTAAGGGCCCACCTGCAGGTAAGGCAGGTCTTTGATCTCCACCGGCCAGGCGTCGTTGCCGAATACGACGATGTCGAGCGTGTCTTTGGGATAGCGCGTCGTGATCAGTTCGCTGAGGGCCATGGCCACTTTTTTGGCCGGCGTGATCCGGTCTTCGCCGTAGAGGATCATCGAATGGGATATATCGATCATCAACACAGTGGATGTCTGCGCCTTGAAGTCGGTTTCACGGATCTGCAGGTCGTCTTCCCGCATATTGAATGCGTCGATGCCGTGGTTGATCTGGGCGTTCCGGATGCTCTCGGTAAAATCGATCTGCTCCAGCATATCACCGAAGCGGAAGGGCCTGGTTTCCGGGTTAAGCTCATCGCCCAGCCCTGGTTTGAAACTGCTGTGATTGCCCTGGCGCGATTTCTTGAGTTTGCCGAAGATCTCTTCGAGCGACCGTTTGCGAATACCCTGTTCGGTCTTAGGCGTTATTTTAATGCTGCCATTACCGGGGTTGTCGTCGATATATCCTTTCTCCTTCAGGTCTTCGATGAAATCGCCCATCCCGTAGTCGGGCGCCGTGAGCTCGTATTGCTTGTCGAGCTGGTTCATCCACTGCAAAGCTTCGCCCACATCGCCATTGGTGTAGGTAAGCAGTTGCAGGAAGACATCGAGCAATTGCTCAAATTTCGATTTACCGTTCTCGTCGGGACGAAAGCCGGTAAACAGGTATCCCTTCATAAAAAAGCCTCCTGCACAATATAACAAAAAACCGGGCCGGGAGTTCGGCCTAGTTTTTTGGTGGCTGGCCGCCGGCCGGTGCTTCGGCGGCGGGTTGCAGGCTGCTTCCGCTCTTATAGGCGGCGTCGAGGGCATTGAGCATTTGCAGCAGTTGCTGCGCGCCCAGCATTTCCTGGTGCAGGCCGTCCTGCTTTCTTTCGGGCAACTGGCTGATATAGGCTATCTGCTGTTCAAAATCTTTGTGCAGCGCGCCGGAAACGCGGGCGGCCAGTTCAGTATGCCCGGCCTTATACGCGGCTTCGAGGAATTTGAAGTTGAAATAGTTGTGCTGGTTGTTCTTGCTGACCATGGCGTAGGGCAGGTTCACCGATAAAAGTCCTTTATCGGCCTTGTCGAGCAATTGCTTCGCCTCGTCTTTCCGGTTCAGGTCGGCCAGGCTGGCGGCGCCGTCGGCAAAAGCCGCGCGGATGCTGTTCAGGTGAAGGCGGTTCTGCTCATCGAAATACACGCCGGGAATATTGGCACTGCCAAAACCGAACTTGTTTTTCAGCTTATCAACCATCCAGTCGGTGTTGAAGCCCGTATTGTTCTTGACCGGTACAAGGCGGTAAGTGAGGCCGTCTTTCCGAACAAAATTGCCGAAGCCCAGTTCGCCCGCAGTATAAGGCGCGGTAAAGCAAATGGGCCGTTTCCATTTGTTGGCGGCGATGATATTGAGGATGGCGAGGTCGTTTTTCAGCAGGGTATTCCGGTTTTCGGGAATGACAACGGGCACCTGGCTGATTACGCTGTCGTCTGCATTGACGATGCCGTTGGCGCGCACTGCTGATTCATCGACGGGCAAAATGAATTTCTTCGCTGGCAGGTAGTTGATGCTTTCTCCGCCCTGCAACTGTGCTTTGAAAGCCGGGTCTTCGCTGCCCACCACGTTCTTCATCACATCGTACAGGTCGTAATATTTATTCTGGTCAACATCGGGACGCGCCTGGTACACCACGTAATCGCGGTTGCGGCCGCGGATCTGCTCTTCCGACCAGATCACATCGATGGGGGCACTTTCATTCACTTTGTACCGTAGCTGGTTGATATACCAGTCGATACCGAGCAGCGAGTTGTTGATCACGCGGATATCGGGACGGATACCTTCCACCTCCTGCGCGTACCAGAGCGGGTAAGTGTCGTTATCGCCATAGGTGAAGAGGATGGCGTTCGGCGGACAGCTCTCCAGGTAATCTTTGGCCAGGTCGCGTGCCAGCACTTTTTTAGAGCGGTCGTGGTCATCCCATTCCTGGTTGCCCATGATAACGGGAACAGCCAGGAAACAGAGCGCTGCGGCAGTCCAGTTGGCGGTGGACTCACTTGCTTTCTTGCGGATCCATTCGGCGACCTGCAATACACCGAGGCCGATCCAGATAGCAAAGGCATAAAAAGAACCTACATAGGCGTAGTCGCGCTCGCGGGGCTGGTTACCCGGCTGGTTCAGGTACAGCACAATGGCAACACCGGTGAAAAAGAACAGGGTTACCGTTATCAGGAAATCACGACGGCGCGCGAAATACTGGTAGATGGCGCCGAATATACCCAGCAAAAAGGGCAGGGCGAATAATTTGTTGTTCGCCTTGTTGTGCTTGATGCTGTCAGGTATTTTCGACTGGTTGCCGAGGCGGGCGTTGTCGAACGGCGTGATGCCGGTGATCCAGTTACCGTCGCGCACATTGCCGAAGCCCTGGATGTCGTTTTGCTTGCCGGCAAAATTCCACATGAAATAACGCCAGTACATCCAGTTCAACTGGTAAGAGAAAAAGAAGCTGAAGTTATCAACCATCGACGGTTTTTCTCCATCGGCCAGGCCCAGCCATTCCTTGTAGAAGGTAGCGTGCTGCTGGTCGTTGCTGGCATCCCACACGCGCGGGAACAGCATTTTATCATCGGCGGAATATACCGGTTTGATGTCGTTGCCCACTTCTTCGTACCGCTTGGCGCCCTTGGTATATTTCATACCGCCCTCGGCATAATCGACCGGAGAGGCGGTGAATACCTGGCCATAGAGCAGGGGAAAATCGCCATACTGATCGCGGCCGAGATAGCCCACCAGCGCATTGGGGTTATCGACATTGTACATATCGACGGCGGGGTTGGCGCTCGAGCGGATCATAGTGGTGATATAGCTCGAATATCCGATCAGCATGAAGATGCTGCACCAGATGCCGAGGCGCAGAAAGTTCAGGTGGTTTTTTGCGGCATAGCGCAATCCTGCCCAAAGCAATACCGACAGCAGCACGAAGAAGAAAATGAAGCCGCTGAAGAAGGGCATGCCCAGGCCGTTTACAAAACGGATATCGAACCAGCCGGCGGCTTTAACGGTCCACTGTATCACAACCACCTGCACGAATCCGGTGATAAGGCAGCCGATCACGAAAGCCCAGAAGGTGCCGACAGGGGTGGGTTTGTATCTTTTGAAATAATATACCAGCACGATGGCGGGAATGGTAAGCAGGTTCAGCAGGTGAACGCCGATCGAGAGTCCCATCATAAAGAAGATGAAAACGATCCACTTGTCGGCGCCCGGTTCGTCGGCGTGGTGCTCCCACTTGAGAATGGCCCAGAACACCAGGGCGGTAAAGAAAGAGGAGAGGGCGTACACTTCGCCTTCCACGGCGCTGAACCAGAACGAGTCGGAGAAGGTATAGGCGAGGGCTCCAACCACGCCGGCGGCGATGATGGCCACGGTATTTTGCCTGGTGGGCTCGGCCTTATCGGCCACCAGTAGCTTTTTGGCGAAGTGGGTGATAGACCAGAACAGGAACAGGATGGTGAAGCCGCTGGCCAGGGCGCTCATGGTGTTCACCGCTTTGGCCGGGTTGGAACCGCCGAACAGGGTGATGAAGAAACGGCCCAGCAATACAAAGAGCGGTGCGCCCGGCGGGTGCGGCACCTGCAGTTTATAGACGCTGGAAATGAATTCACCGCAGTCCCAGAGGCTGGCGGTGGCTTCCATGGTCAGCAGATACACGGCACAGGCAATCACGCAGATGATCCAGCCGGCGATATTATTGACTCTTTTAAAACTCATACGACATTGATTTTGAGAAGTGGCGCAAATATAAGGTTAGCGGCAGGGCTATCCTCGGCTTTATTGGAAAAAGATCTTTACGGTTTGATAAAATAGGCGGTTCTGAATATACGCACTTTGCGCCTGTTCCAGGTAGCCCTGGAGGCCAAAAAGGCCGGCGGCATTTCCTTTATTGATGGCGATTTCGAGGTAGCCGGCTGAATTGAACAGGGCCAGTTTTTCCCCTTCGGGTACGTCGGCATAGGTTTCGGCGATCCTGTCGATGACCTCGTTCCGCTTGAAAACGATGCTGAATGCGCGTCCGTTCCGGTGCTTTTCGAACTGTTCACGGCTAATGTTAACCACCACATTTTCGAAATTATCGATATATATGATCTGTCCTTCGATCGAATCGTCTTTTACACTGGGGCGAACGGGGATTTTTTCCACGTATTCGGGATCAGGCCGGCCGATCTGCGGCAGGGGACGTCCGTTTTCGATGTCGCGAATGGCTTTGGCGAAAACAGACACGCATTGCAGGGTGGTGCGGGCGGCGGCGGTGCTTACCGGCAGGCCGATGATCATTTCGGGCTTTTCTTCCAGGATCATGGTAAGGAGGCCGTTGTCGGCGCAGAGT
>JAKPBL010000297.1 GCA_029778965.1 Bacteroidota bacterium | reverse complement strand
CAATGGCCTGGCCGCCGAAACAATGCCGGCGCCCGGGGAAACGACCGGTACCGGAGAAAAAACAGTACCGCCTGAAACCGAAAAAATCCCGCCCGTTACCAACGATACCAAACCAGCCGGCACTGCTGCTGCTTACAGCGCCCCGGTTACAGCGGGCACCGGCCATGTCGAGATCATTGAAATGGACCGCATGCGCCGCCTGATCGCCGATCACATGGTGAAAAGCAAGCAGACGAGCCCGCATGTAACGTCTTTCACCGAAGCCGACGTCACCAATATCGTGCAATGGCGGGAACGGGTAAAAGACAGGTTCCTTCACCACGATCGCGTGAAGATCACTTATATGCCGATCTTCCTGGAGGCGGTGGCCCGTTGCATCAAGAAATTCCCGATGGTGAACAGCAGCGTCGACGGCGACCGAATTTTGCTGAAGAAAGACATCAATATCGGCATGGCTACCGCCCTTCCCAGCGGCAACCTGATTGTGCCGGTCATCAAACAGGCCGACCAGCTTAACCTGCTGGGCCTCGCCAGCCAGGTGAACAGCCTGGCAGATGCCGCCCGCCAGAACAGGCTCAAACCCGAAGACACGCAGAACGGCACTTTCACCCTTACCAATGTGGGCACTTTCGGCAGCCTGATGGGCACGCCCATCATCAACCAGCCGCAGGTGGCTATTCTCGCCGTAGGTGCGATCAAGAAAAGACCAGTGGTGGTGGAAACCGAGCAGGGCGACTCTATCGCCATCCGTCACATGATGTACCTCAGCCTGAGCTACGATCACCGGGTGGTAGACGGCAGCGTCGGCGCCAGCTTCCTGACCGCAGTAGCCCGCGAGTTGGAGCATTTTGATCCGCAGCGCGAATACTAAATCAATACTGCTCCGAAGGCTGCCCGTATTTGGCTTTTTGCAACATATACCGGTGACCCCTCTTCTTAATGATATACAGGTTGTCGTACTCCGTTTCGGGCAGGTCGGTCATATTGGCCGAAGGCACCAGGCCATTCACAATGTCATCCACGGTATTGCTATGCCCCACCACCAGCACATTCTCTTTCAATGACCGGAGCGACCTGATAAAAGCCGAATCGACTTTTCCGTATTTGCGGATAGGCAGGTTGAAATAAGTGGCAACAGGCGCCGCGGTTGATTCGGTTCTTACCGTGGCCGTTGAATACACGCGGGTGATCTTCGCTTCCTGCAGCCGCTGCAGCAGCGCGCGTGCGCGCTCGGTACCGGCAGCCGACAGGTTCGGGTCTTCCTTTAGGTCGGCATTCCCCGGCGGCGGCGTTGCTTTCTCCCCGTGGCGAACCACATAATATCGGTGCGAACAGGCCGTTATACAGAAGAACAGCGCGAGTATTATCAACCGGTTCAGCATATCTGAGGTTTTAAAGCATTTTCGTAATTTATAGAAAATTCTTTCGCCATGAAAACTTTGTCTCAAACCTGGTTTGCGGAAGGCTATATCGATTTCGAACTGAAAAAATACACCCTGCTCGCCTACCTGCAGGAAATCAACCGCTATTTCGACGAGAATAAGCTCTACCCGCAATTGGGCGATATCATCTTCCACTACAACAATATCATCAAGCTGCGCGACAATAAAAAAGTGCTGCAAGACCAATTCCCCAAAAAGCTCACGGGCGTTCAGTTGGAGAAGCTCCAGTTGCTGTACGAACAGGTGATCGCCGACGACGGTTTGATGGAAGAGCTGGAAAGCATCATTCATTTCGCCGAAAAAGCGATCAAGGGATCGATCCGCAACGGCACGGAGATCTATGAAATGGTCGAAAAAAGCATCCGGATCGAACCCGTCGGGTTGATTCCGCTCGACAATAAGGAAGGCTATTTTCTGCTCAGCACCAGCCACACCCGGTCCACGCTGGTATATCACTACCGGTTAAGCATATTCGAAAAGCACGACGAACAGTACCGCGCCATACGCACCAGCTTTCTTCGCCGTACACGGCGTTCCATCGCCAACAGCTTCGAGAATATGAAAGTGGGGCTGATCAAAGAAAACAAAGACCTGCCCAACCCGGCGGTGTACACCATCAACACGCCGCTCTCTTTCCCCGTTGAAGAAACGCTGCTGCCCATTGCCAAGCGCTGCCTGGTGCGGTATATCAGTTAGTCGAGCCCCCAGCTTACGCCTTTGTCACGCGCAGGAACACCTTCGGTCATCCACCGCGGCGCCGGCTTGCCTTTGAGGTAATGGTCGAAGAACTGCGACATACGGATGGTCCAGTCTTTTCGGTTGCGCCTCTCCGTTATACCGTGGGGCTCATCGTTGTAATTCACGAGCCAGGCGGTTTTACCCAGCCGTTTCATGGCAGTGAACAGCTCAATGCCCTGGTACCAGGGAACGGCGTCGTCTTTATCATTGTGCAGGATCAGCAACGGCGTATTGATCTTGTCGGCGCGGAACAGCGGCGAGTTTTTGAGGTAACGCTGCTGGTCTTCCCACAAAGTCTTACCCAGCCGGCTCTGCGTTTTCTCATACTGGAACTGCCGGCTGATACCCGTACCCCAGCGAATGCCGCCATAGGCGCTGGTCATATTGCTGACGGGCGCACCCGATTCGGCAGCGGCAAACATATTGGTGCGCGTTACGAGGTAAGCGACCTGGTAGCCACCCCAGCTATGCCCCTGTATGCCCATTTTCGTACTGTCGATCCACGGTTGCTTCTGCAGCCATCGGGCGGCGCCTACCACGGCATTGTATGCATCTTCACCAGGCTGACCGGTTTTGTATTTAATATCGGGGTCGAAAACGATATAGCCGTTGCTGGTGTAATAAGCAATGTTCACCGATGCGCGCACGGGCATGGGCTCGATATAATTATACCGGTTATCCGCATCTCTCTCATAGAAATACAATATCACGGGATACTTTTTCGAAGGATCGAAATTCTCCGGTTTGTACAGTAGTCCCTCGTTGCTCTCTCCCGCCAGGGTCTTCCAGTGCTTCAGCTCTACCGTAAACCAGTTATACGCCGCCTGCTGGGGATTCAGCGCTGAATAAGGCTGGTTGCCGGTTTGGTCAACCGCCTGCACTACGCTTCCCGCATAGACATCTCTGGTAGACGGTGTTTGTTTCACATAGATGAAATCATTGGCGCGGCGGGCCTTCACGGGCAACGTGTACTGCGCTCCCTGCAGAGAACTGGTGTCGAGGCGGAATGCATCTCCTTCTTTATAGCTCATCCAGTTGGCGCCTTTTTGCTTATAATCGAACAGGTCGAACAAAAGCCAGTCGCCCTTTTTTATGTATTCCGTTTCGGGATCGAGCCGGTTATACCGAATGGCGATCCTGTTTTTGCGACCGGCGCCTTTCGTCAGGCAAACAGCGGGTTTATGACCGGCCGGATCCACCTGCCATACGTCATAACGGTCATATATAAACGCTGCTTCGTCTCCCTCCAGCCAGCCCATAAAGCCGTGTGCCGGCGGGTCATCGGGATGGTCGTCTTCCTCGTCGTACAGGGGCGCCGTAATGCCTTTCGACAGAACCGAGGTTTTGGCGGCGGCGATATCATATACCTTCCATTGCTTTATATTGGTGTCGTACCAGCAGATATACCTGCCGCCGGGCGATAGCTGCTCGTATCCTCTTTTCAGGCCGGCCGCAACCAGCTTACGGGCGCCGCTTTTCACATCGATCACATACAGGTTGTGCATACCGTCTTGTGACCATTGCTGGCGAATGCGATAGCCCCTGGTAGAACTGCCTAATGCCACGGCGCCATCTCCTTTGGCGACCACCCGAACCGATTCGCAACTGTCATCGCCCAGCATCTGCCATCGCCCACCGGCCAGTTCTATATATCCCAGCCATCCGGCCGATTTTTCCTGGTTCAGGTTCACCAGTTGCTGAGGCTGCAGGTAGTCGTCGGTATAGCTCCAGAGGTCGAGCCCCGCTGTTTCAAAAGGCACCAGGCTGGTATCTTTTACCGGCCATTCGGCAGCAACGCTGAAGAATACCCGCTGGTTATTTTTACTGAACCAGGCGCCGGCCTCGGGCAACAGTACCGTTTTCCTGCCCCGCGCCATGGCGGCGGGTGCGGCACCCAACAGCACGGTGGCTGAATCTTGTCCCGGCTGATACTGCCACAGCTTGTAATACTTGTGCAGGGATTTCGCACTGCTGTCTCTCTCCGCATAAAAAACCAGGCGGCTGGCATCATCGGCCAGCACTATGCCCTTTACTTCGTTGAACTGCTTCATGACCGTATCGGTTGCGGTGCGTTGCAGGTCGTGCCAGAGCAAGCGGTTGGTGGTTGCCACCACCAGCACGCCGGCCTTCTTGCTAAAGGCATAATCGGTCACTGCGCCAAAGCGTTTTTCAACACCACTGGCCATATTGAACAATACGAGATCGGTGCCTTCTTTCTCGTCTTTTTTTGGTGCTTCGGCTTTCGGGACCGTGGCAGGCTTCAATGTCTCCAGCCCGGCTTTTCTTGCCAGCGCCACTTTACCGCGAATACTGTCGGCCACCTTCACCAGGCTGTCGGCATGGGCGAGCAGCTTTTGGAGGCGGGCGGCAGAGTCGGGTATTGCCGCGGGAGCCGGTGGCTGCTTTTCCATCAGCCAGGCCAGCCAGGCGCTATTGCCTTCTCCCGGTATTTTATACGATTTTACCAATGCTATTTTGCGCAGGCTGTCCTGTCCCAGCACACATATCGCCAGTGAATCTTTAGGCATTTCGGCCGGTGTTTTCTTCCGGATTTTTGCCTCGCGGATTTCTTTGAACAGTGGCTTGATATGACAAACCAAAAAACGGCCATCGTCGGTAAAAGAGGGCATGGCGCCCCGCGGAATGATCTTTTTCCATTGCCTGTTCACCGCCTGTACCTCCAGCCAGCCATCGCCTTCCTGCAGGTTCACGACCCAGGCCATGTATTTTCCATCGGCACTGATAATTTTCTGGCCGATGCTTTGCCATTCGTCGTACGACTGGTGCGTCAATGGTTTCTTCTGCGCTTGCGCAAGGCGGGTACCGGCAATGGTCAGCAACCACAATGCCAGTAAGCGAATCAGGATCTTCATATGTATATATTTAGCGCGGGCTGCTGCGACGAACCCGGTACATCTGCAATAGCACAGCCAGCAAAATCAAACAAAACCCAATATAAAAATTCCATTTGAGGTTTCTGTTCTCGCCGAACACGACAAAGGCCAGGAGAATTCCATATACCGGCTCCAGGTTATAGGTCAGGTTCACGGTAAAGGCAGAAATATGTTTCAGGGCGAAGCCGACCAGTTGGAAAGCCCATACCGAGCAGGCCCAGGAAAGAAATAAAAGCCAGCCGAAGTCTTGCCAGCCGGGCAGCAACTGCTTCGCCGGAAAATAATGCAGGTAAACCGGCAGCAACATGCTAAGCACCAGGAGCCCGCCGGTAAGCTCGTACGTATTAAGGGTTTCAACGGAAACTGTTTTCAGCACCTGGCGGTTCAAAATGGGAAAAGTGGCGCCCAGCAGCGACGAAACCATACCGATCATAATACCCTGCTTGTATTGCGGATCAAATTGAAAAATCAGGTAGATGCCCGCCATTACCAGCAGGCCCAGCATCAATTCACTCCATACAAACCGGCGACGCAAAATAAGCGGCTCCAGGATGGCTGTAAAAAAACCAACGGCCGAAAAACAGACCAGCCCTACAGACACATTCGAATACTTGATGGAACCATAAAAGCACACCCAATGCAGGGCGGCAATGGCACCGATACCGAATATACGGGCAATGGTTGCAGGCGGAATCTTCTGAAGCTTTCCCTGCCAACTGAACAGTATCCAAAAGGTAGCAGCGCTGATCAGCAGCCGGTACCACACCAGCAACCCTTCGTTCAATGTAATAAGGCGGCCCAATATGCCGGTAAAGCCGGCCAGGAATACCGCCATATGCAGTTTTAGAAAAGCGGCTTTCATGCGGCGGCTTCTTCTCCTTCTGTATTTTTGATGCGGGCGCGGTAGTCTTTGAAGATGCTTTC
>JAKPBL010000288.1 GCA_029778965.1 Bacteroidota bacterium | reverse complement strand
GATCGCCAACCGCAGCGCCAACTGTATCGGTGAGCAGTCGGAAGCCCTGTTTCTGTTTGAGGGCGGAAAGCAGAAAATGATCTTGCGTAATACCGGCGGCGATAACTGCAATGGATACTTTCATATTCTTATGAAAAACGGCGTTAATACGCCGTCCAACCTGCAAAAGCTGGCTACAAAAAAAGTGGTATCGATCACCTTCTCCGACAGAAACGACAAAAAAACAATCATTGCCCTTAATCCCGCCCAGCAGGAACTGCTGATGAAAGTGAGCAACTGTATTGCAACGGAGTCAAAGACGCTGATGCAATAAAAATAAAAAGCCGCTTCTCAGCGGCCTTTTATTACAGCGATATAGTAGCCATGGGCTACGGTCAATAGCGATAGTGTTCAGGTTTGAACGGACCTTCTTTGGGAATACCAAGGTATTCGGCCTGGGCGCTTGTCAGTTCGTCGAGCGTTACGCCGATTTTTGCCAGGTGCAGCCGGGCCACTTTTTCATCGAGGTGCTTCGGCAGCACATATACCTTGTTTTCGTAGTTGCCGTGGTTGGTCCACAGCTCTATCTGCGCCAGCGTTTGGTTGGTGAATGAATTACTCATTACAAAGCTCGGGTGACCGGTAGCGCAACCGAGGTTTACCAGGCGGCCTTCCGCCAGCAGAATGATGTCTTTACCGTTTACATTGTAGATATCCACCTGCGGCTTGATGGTGTCTTTGGTATTGCCATAATTGGTATTCAGCCAGGCAACATCGATCTCGATATCGAAGTGCCCGATATTGCAAACGATGGCTTTGTCTTTCATCAGCTTGAAATGCTCGCCGGTGATGAGATCGCGGCAGCCTGAAGCGGTCACAATGATATCGGCTTCTTTAACGGCATCGATCATTTTTTTTACCTCGAATCCGTCCATCGCCGCCTGCAGGGCGCAGATGGGATCGATCTCGGTCACGATCACGCGGCAACCCGCGCCGGCCAGCGAAGCGGCAGATCCCTTACCGACATCGCCATATCCACCCACAACAGCAACTTTACCCGCCAGCATTACATCGGTAGCGCGGCGAATCGAATCGACCAGCGATTCTTTACAACCGTATTTGTTATCGAACTTGCTTTTCGTAACAGAATCGTTTACGTTGATGGCAGGGATTGGCAGCGTGCCTTTGGCCATTCTTTCATACAGGCGGTGAACACCGGTGGTGGTTTCTTCGCTCAGGCCTTTCACGTGACGGATCAATTCGGGGTATTTGTCGAACACCATGTTGGTGAGGTCGCCACCATCGTCGAGGATCATGTTCAGCGGACGGTCGGCACCGCCAAAAAACAGGGTTTGTTCTATACACCAGTCAGCCTCTTCCTGGGTTTGTCCTTTCCACGCGAATACCCCGATGCCTGCAGCGGCAATGGCAGCGGCGGCATGGTCTTGTGTAGAGAAGATATTACAAGAGCTCCATTTCACTTCAGCGCCCAGGGCAACCAGCGTTTCGATCAGTACGGCGGTCTGGATGGTCATATGCAGACAACCCGCTACGCGGGCGCCTTTCAGCGGTTGCGACGCTTTGTATTCTTCACGGATCGCCATCAGGCCCGGCATTTCTGCTTCCGCCAGGCGGATTTCTTTTCTACCCCACTCCGCCAGGCTGATATCTTTCACTTTGTAGGCCAGCGAAAAATCGATGGCTGTTTTAGCAACAGTTGACATATTTGTTTAATTGATTGCCGCGAAGGTCATATAACTCTCAAAGTAGGCCAAATCAGTGCCCGGCCGGGCTTAGCGGTCGCCCGCTTTTAACATTTCTGCCACGATCTTGTCGATGGGCAGCGTAACGGCATCTGCAGAAAATGCTTCCCAATTGATGAAACGAAATGTTTCGGTTTCGCCGGTCGCATCATATACTTTCAATTGGTTTTCGTCGAACTCGAACGGCGTTGTTCGCAAGGGAGCGGTGATCTGCTCCAGCGGCGTTACAAAATAATAAATGGCAATGATCTGCTGGTTAGGGCGAAAAGCGCTTTCCTGGTAATAATCGGTCGTATAAATATGCTCACCCACTTCCACCCGCAGGCCCATCTCCTCCATGAACTCGCGCTTCAGGCAGTCGCGCGTGCCTTCGCCGAATTCCATACCGCCGCC
>JAKPBL010000003.1 GCA_029778965.1 Bacteroidota bacterium | reverse complement strand
GTACCGATAGCGCTGATAATATCCTGTGTGAACACATCGGGCGAACCGCCGAATTTCACCGGGCTCTGGTTTACAGGAACGCTTTTGCGCAGTTTGCTCACCATAAAATTGGTCGAGAAATTTATCTGCGGTGCGCCGGTTTTACCTCGCTTAGTGAATATCTGTATCACCCCTGCGTTGGCGCGCGATCCGTAGATAGCTGCAGCGGCAGCACCGTTCAGCACTTCGATGCGATCGATATCGGCCGGGTTAATGTCCGTCATCCGGTTCTGCCCAATGGTACCCACAAAATTATTGCCATCGTAGCCGCTGGCCGTGTTTGTAACCCGGTTGGTGGCGTTGTTAACGATTACCCCATCAACAATGTACAAGGGTTCCGACGAAGATGAAATGGAACTGATACCGCGCAGGCGCACGGAAATACCACCCGCAGGATCACCATTGTTCTGTACGATCTGGGCACCTGCTGTTTTGCCCTGCAGTGCCTGCAGCGCATTGGCCGCAACACCCTTGTTCAGGTCGGATGCCGATACGGTGCTCACATAGCTTCCCAGTTGTTTACGGGTCGTCCCTTGTGTGGTACCGGTAACGATCACCTCATCGAGATCTTTGGAGGTTCTTTCGAGCGATGCCCCCAGCACATAATCGGCGGCGGCAGCGGTTACCTGCAGCGGTTCTTCGGCGGCTCTGAATCCCACTCCCGAAAAATGTACCGTGTACCGGCCGGGTTGCAGGCCGGCGTTCAACGTATAGGCGCCGTTGACATCGGTGGCAGTGGCGAACGATGTGTTCTTCACCGCAACGGTAATGCCCGGAATGCCATTGCCCTGCGCGTCTTTAACGGTGCCGGTCAAACGAACCTGGCCAACAACGGTGAAAGAGACGAGGAGGAAAAACGCCGTCAGCAGGGAGATCGCTGTTTTCGGCGGACTTTCATGCAGTGCAGCAGTCATAAGTTTGATTTTAATTGTCAGGAATACAGGTGTGTGTTATACGATCGTTTTGTTTTTGTTATGGTAGGGTTGCAGCAGCGGGTGACCGGGCGGCAGTTCAGTGATCAGGGTCTGGTACCCCTCGGGCGGGCATACCTGGATCTTCTGTACCGTGTTCAGCTTCTCGGCAATGGATAAAGCCACTACCTGCGCGCTCGATTCGATGATCGCCTGCTTGATAAGGGTCACTTCGTAATCGTTGTCGGTGATACCCCTTTCGGTATCGATGGCGTTAACGCCCAGGAAAGCGAGGTCGGCATTGAATTTCCTGATCCGGTGGATAGCTTCCCCGCCGACAACGATCTGTGAGCTGTGCGACAACTTCCCGCCGATCAGGATCACTTCGATATGCGGGTGCTGCATCAGCTCAAAAGCGCCCTGTATACTCACGGTTACAAAGGTGGCGCGCAGCGACCGGGGCAGAATGCGCAGCATTTCGAGCAGGGTGGTACCGCCGGTGGTAAATACCAGCATGCCATCGCGGATAACGGAAACCGCTTTCTGCGCAATGACCTTTTTCTGGTCGAGCGAATAAACATCGGTATGCTTGTAAGAGTTCCGGAACGAATTGGAGATGGCGCCACCGTGCACCTTAACCAGGCGGCCTTCGTCGGAAAGTTCGATCAGGTCGCGCCGCACCGTGTCTTCCGATACGCTGATTTTGGCGCTAAGGTCAGCCACCAGCACTTTATTGTGCAGATTCACCTCGTGAATGATCAGCTCCTGCCGTTCTTTTTTCAGCATAAACAGTTAGTAAAAAGCCGCCATTGGCCGGCAACCTCATCGGAAGCTACGGAATCCGGCAATAATTCTTGCAGGTTTCTGCCGGATTTTTTCCTAAAAGATGCAAAAAACTGCGGAAATCAGGATAAGTTGATAAAAAAACCGCCGGGGTGCTCCGGCGGTTCAATAAACAAATTCTAATGTATTCAGTTGATATGGGCAGCGCTTAATACCGCTCCAGTTGCGATTTCAGCAATTTGCGGGCGAAGTGGATCCGGCTTTTGATGGTACCAAGGGGCTCTTTCAGCATCTCGGCAATTTCATGGTATTTGTAACCATCGTAATACAGCAGGAAGGGATTGCGGAAAATATCGGGCAACTGGTGAATGGCGCCCTGTATCTCTTTCATTTTCAGGCTGCTTTCTGCCGCATTGGCAGTTGTTACCTGGTTATAATCGAGCAAGAACTCATTGGGCGTATTGTCAAATATGGTATTCTGCTTGGCTTTGCGGCGGTAATTGTTGATAAAAATATTCCGCATAATAGTGTACAGCCAGGCTTTGATATTGGTGCCAACATTGTACTTCTCATGGTTGGCGATGGCCCGGTACATCGTTTCCTGGAACAAATCCTGGGCGGCCTCATTATCGCGGGTAAGGTTGATAGCGAAGGGTCTGAGGAATTCTGCGTTATCGACCAGCATCTCATTGAATTCGGGCGTAGACATGGTCTATATATATTTTATTGTTGAGTGTTAAAGATACCGACTGGCGACGAGGCCAAATTGTTAAACCTTCCCTGCAAATGTCGCGCCCGTGTCATTTTTGAAATAAAAGCCTGACGAGGTGGCAGGGCTGGCTTCTTTTCAACTCCGGTTCCGCCAGTTGCTCTTGTGCCTTTTGAACGACGTTAATTAAGATTCAGCGATTATGCATTTGCA
>JAKPBL010000238.1 GCA_029778965.1 Bacteroidota bacterium | reverse complement strand
TTCAAAGTTGGTGATGGCTGCTGCTTTTTTCAGGTAGGCAAAGGCGCGGATGATCTCAATCGGCATCCGGTTGGTAGCCTGCGCGATCCTGAAATTATCGATGCTGCGCTGGGTCTGGGCGCCATAATAGGCATCCACGGGCACTTTCACTTCACCCATGGTGTCTTTCTCTATTCTGTAGTCCATAAAACGGGAATTGGTTGGCCGCAAAGTTAGCTTATTCGCCCTTAAAGGATGGCTTGCGTTTCTCCAAAAAAGCGGTTGCGCCTTCTTTGGCATCGGCCGAATCGAAGAGTGCACCGAATGCCTTCATCTCTGCTTCCAGTCCGCCGGGATCACCCAGGGCAGCCATATTGGTCAGCCGTATTACTTCGGCAATGGCCAGGGGTGCTTTGCCGAGAATGGCAGCCGCGATGGCCGTGGTGGCGGGTATCAGTGCCTCGGCCGTGGTCACCTGGTTGACCAGCCCGTAGCGTAGCGCCGTTGCTGCGTCGATCAGTCCGCCGGTCATCATCATTTCCATCGCGCGACCCTTGCCCACCAACTGGGTAAGCCGCTGCGTACCGCCATAACCGGGAACCAATCCCAGGTTCACTTCCGGTTGTCCGAAACGGGCCTGCTCGCTCGCGATCCTGAAATGGCAGGCCATGGCGAGCTCGCAGCCGCCGCCCAATGCAAACCCGTTTACGGCGGCGATGACAGGCTTGGAACAGTTCTCTATTTTACTGAAAACAGTTTCTTGTCCGCGGCGGGCCAGCGCTTCACCGCCCTGCCCGTCCAGTGCAGTAAACTCGCTGATATCCGCGCCTGCTACAAAGCTCTTCGGCCCTGCGCCGGTGATAATGGCTGCGCCGATCAGCTTGTTGTCGATCACTTCGTTGATGGCTTCCGACAACTCGCTGATCACGGTTTTATTCAGTGCGTTCAGCTTGTCGGGCCGGTTGATCGTGATGGTGAAGAGCCGGTCGTGCAGTGTGGTCAGAATGGTTTGATACATGACGGTTGGTATTAAAGATGCGTAGCTGTTGCCGGCGGTGCCGGATAGCTGCATAAAGATAATCGTTGTGCGGCCGATCTGCGCTTGCCCATGGCGCTGCCTCTCAGGCCAGCGCCTGCAACCCCCGGGAAATACGCCTGCCTGTTTCAGCGGCGCCCAGCAGCGCGGCGATCTCGAATACCGCAGGACCGAATTTGCCACCCACCAGCATAAGCCGGAAAGGCAGTTGCAGTTCACCCACTTTGAGCCCGTGTTTGGCTGCCAGTTCTTTGAATACCTGCTCTACTGCGGCGGCATCGCCCGCTGCCGGCGGCAGGCTGTCGGCCAGTTCCCGGAAGAAGCCCGTTTTTTCGGGACTCCATTTGCCGGCTGCCGCCTGCATATCGGGCTGTTCGGGCGCCCGGTAGAAAAAACCCGCCTGCGTGGCAAAATCGGTGGTGAAGGTGCAGCGGTCTTTCACCAGGACGATCACTTGTTTCGTGTATTCGTCATCGTTAGTATCGATCCCTTCCTGCTGCAGCGCGGCTTTCACATCGGGCAGCAATCTCTCCGGCGTAGCCGCTTTTATCCATTCGTGGTTGAACCACTTTGCTTTTTCGAAATCGAACCGCGCGCCTCCCTTGTGTACCCTGTCGAGGCTGAAGGCATTGACCAGCTCGTCGAGGCTGAATATTTCTTTGCCGGTGCCGTCGTTCCACCCCAGCAGCGCGAGCATATTGACGAAGGCTTCGGGCAGGAAGCCGCGTTCGCGAAAGCCGGTGGTGAGTTCGCCTGTTTTGGGATCGGTCCAGTTCATCGCGAACACGGGAAAGCCGAGCCGGTCGCCATCGCGCTTGCTGAGTTTCCCGTTGCCGTCGGGTTTTAGTATCAGCGGCAGGTGGGCCCATTGCGGCATGCTGTCTTTCCAACCCAGGTAATCCCACAACAGGAGATGCACCGGGGCAGAGGGCAGCCATTCTTCACCCCGGAAGGCATGGGTGATTTTCATCAGGTAGTCGTCTACCACTACGGCAAGGTGATAGGTAGGCATGCCATCCTGCTTCAGCAATACCTTATCATCGACCGTACCCGTGTTGAATTCGACCTCACCGCGCACCAGGTCGGTGAAGCGCAGGATCTGGTCGGCCGGCATGCTGATACGGATCACATGAGGAATACCTTCGCCGATAAGCCGTGCGGTTTCTTTTTCACCCAGCGTAAGCGAGTTCTTCATGGCGCCGCGCAGGCGGTGATCATATTGGGGCGATGGATTTTCAGCCGTGCGATAACGTTGCCGCATCTCTTCCAGCTCGGCGGGTGTATCGAAGGCATAATAGGCATGCCCCGCCGCCACCAGCTTTTCGGCATAGCCGCGGTACATTTCCTTGCGCTCGCTCTGGCGGTAGGGGCCGTACGGGCCGCCGGTAAGCGCGCTCTCATCGGGCATGAGCCCGCACCAGCGCAGGCAATCCAGGATGTATTCTTCGGCGCCGGGAACAAAGCGCGACTGATCTGTGTCTTCAATACGCAGTATAAATTCACCGTGGTGACGGCGGGCAAATAAATAGTTGTAGAGAACGGTACGTACGCCGCCGAGGTGGAGGCCGCCCGTGGGGCTGGGTGCAAAACGAACGCGGATCTTGTTTGACATGGCGGCAAAATTAATAAGAATGCTAGGTTTGTTATTATGAAGTACTGGAAAACCGGGAACAGGTTGTTGCGGGCAATGTACCCGCGACGAATATGGCAGATGGATGATGCCGCGAAAAAGATCTACCTGAGCTTCGACGACGGGCCGCATCCCCGCATTACGCCCTGGGTGCTCGATTTGCTGCGGCAATACGAGGCCAAAGCGAGTTTTTTCTGCATTGGTAAAAATGTAAAAGAATACCCGCAGGTATATGAGCAGTTGTTACGCGAAGGTCATGTAGCCGGCAACCATACCATGCAGCACCTGGATGGCTGGAAAACAGGCGATGCGGAATACCTGGACGATGTGCAGGCGTGCAGCCGGTGGGTGGACAGCAAACTGTTTCGCCCGCCTTATGGCAAACTCACCAGTTTCCAGTCTGCCTTATTGCAGCGGCAGCAGTATCATATCATAATGTGGTCGGTGCTCAGTGGTGATTTCGACAAAACGATCGATGGCGCCCGTTGCTGGGCAAATGTGCAAGCCAATACCCGCAGCGGATCCATCATTGTGTTTCATGATAGCGAAAAGGCATACGACCGCCTGACGTATGCGTTGCCGCGTACGTTACAAACATTCACGGAGCAGGGTTATTGTTTTGAAGCGATACGGATGGATAGTGTACAGCTTACCAAAAGGCAATAAATAAGAGAATAGCGTAATAAGAAAAAGGGGTTAAAAAAAGTTGGGCCTGGGTAGAAACCCTGGCCCGTTTTTAATCCGTACCCTATGAAAACTATTTTAAAGGTATATAATTTTTTATTACTTCAAAGTAATTTCTGCTGATACCCCATTTACCGTAATAACGGCCTTGTTGTCGCAATCGCCGTTGCCGAAATCGAGACTGGCCTGGGCGCCGGCGCTGCCTTCGATACCCTGGATGCCTTTGGAGATCCAGCCGCAGGTGGTCCGCTTTTCCAGGGGGGTGATATTGTAGCCGGTCCAGCTATAGACGACGCCATTTTTCTGGACCGATCCATTGCCTTGCCCCACGATAGTATAGAGGTCGTCGCTGGGATCGAACCGGGTGTTCCAGCCTTCTTTTTGGGTGAACACCCTTGTGCCGGTCCAGTGTACGATGGTGCCGTCGGTCGCCGTCAGCTTGCCACCTGTAACGGCGCTGCTAAAGATCAGTTGGTTGTTGCTGCTGCTGTTGGTGAGGGTATGGATGCCTTCCACCTGGATATTGTTTACCGAATAATCGCTGAAGCTGCTGGTGGCTGTAGCGCCATTGATCCACAACGGCTTAGTGTACAGGGTGCTGATCTTCCCCTTCCGGGTGCGGCCATCGGGCCCCACACAGCCATTGCCGAAATCGATGGTGATATTTACCGGGAAGCTGTCGTTCTGGTTCACAAAATTCCATGATACGGTATAGCAACTGGCTTCGCGATGGCCGGCGGCTGCCTGGCGGTTGGCGGAAAAGACGCCGGTGCCGCCGACTGCTACCGCTTTGTCGACCCCGATTACGTTCAGCACCACATCGTCGAAGCTGGCATTGGCCTGCAGTTCGCCGGTTACGGTAGCCTGGTTTTGTGCGGGAATGGCGCCCGTGGAAGCGCCGGTATTTGATTTGGTACAAGCCGCCAGCAGCAGGCTTGCGCCGATGCAACAAGCGCCAATGGGGCGCAGGGAAAGGAGCGTGTTTTTCATACAGTACTGGTTTTTGCCCGCCGGTAGGGGCGGAGCCAATAATAGAAACGTTGAAAACTGACTTAAATTTTGTAGAACTTTGCCCGTATGACCCTGATTGACACCCATGCCCACCTGTATGTGGATGCATTCAAAACCGAGGCGGATGCCGTGGTGGCGCGGGCCGTGGCGGCGGGGGTAAGCAAGATATTCCTGCCGGCCATCGATTCGGCCGAACACGCCAACCTGCTTGACCTGGTGGCCAGGTATCCTGATAATTGCGTGGGAATGATGGGATTGCATCCGTGCCATGTAAAAGACAATATGGAAGCAGAGCTGGCTGCGGTGGAAACACTGCTGGCGGAATATGCATTTGCGGCAATCGGGGAGATCGGGCTGGATTTTTATTGGGATCGCAGCTATACCGACCAGCAATACACGGCTTTTCGCCGGCAGTTGCAATGGGCAAAAAAATATGGCATTCCGGTTTCCATTCATTCCCGGAGTGCCACCGATGAAGCCATCGACGTGGTGGCCAG
>JAKPBL010000225.1 GCA_029778965.1 Bacteroidota bacterium | reverse complement strand
CACCAGCAGCGGCAACGATACCTCGTCCACTTCTTCTCCGCCTTCTATTTCGCGGGTTACGGTAGCGGTGGATCCATTCAGTTCAAACCGGGTGGCCAGCGATACAAAGGGTATATCCAGCATTTCCGCCAGCATCCCGCCCAGGGCGGCGCCATTAAAGTCGATGGTTTCTTTTCCCGTCAGGATGAGGTCATATTCGCCGGCTTTGGCAACGGCCGCCAACTGGCCGGCTATCACAAAGCTGTCGGCGCTTTCGGTATTAACGCGAATGGCTTCATCGCCTCCCAGGGCCAGGGCCTTCCGGATGATCGGATCACTGTCGGCCAAACCCACGGTAGCCAGGTGAATAACCACCGAAGGGTCTTTTTCTTTCAGCTCAATGGCCCTTACCAACGCATACCATTCATCGTACGGGTTGATGATCCATTGCACACCGTCAGACGCGAATTTCCGGTTGTTATCGGTGAAAGCTATTTTTGCGGTAGTGTCGGGCGTTTTGCTGATGCAAACCAGGATTTTCATATCGCAATCATTAATAGTTTTAAAGGTTGTTTATGCAACTATCTGTTACAAAAATAAGGGCTACCGGTGCAATTTTATACTGATCTGCTTTAATTTTTTAAAAAATGACAGACCGGATAACCAAACTGCAGTCGTTCCTGGAGCAGCGTCCGCAGGATGCCTTCCTGCAGCATGCCCTGGCCCTGGAATGGATCAAGGCGGGAAATGATGGCGAGGCCCGCCGTTTATTTGAAAAGCTGCTGACCGAAACGCCCGGCTATGTAGGCAGCTATTATCATCTTGCCAAATTGCTGGAACGGCAGGGCGACGTGGCGGGGGCGGTTGACTGGTATGAAAAAGGCATGGAGCAGGCGCGTGTGGCGGGCGACCGGCACGCATATGGCGAATTGCATTCAGCCTGGGAGGAGCTTACCTTTTAACCGGCATCAGTTGCCGGGTATGAGGCCTTGGGCGCGCCAGCCAGATCACGACACCCGCAAGGGTTATCAGGCGAAAGATAAAATAGCTCCAGTAGTTGATGTTCCACGCGTCTTGCACGATGGAGGGATCGTCTTTGAAATGCAGGTAAAAACTTTCTATCACCGAATAGGAGAAATTGTAAAAAAGAAAACCGGTGATCAGCAGGAAACGGCTGGCGTATTGCTGGGTGTGTTGAAAATTCCCCTTTTTATACAGCAGGTAAAGTGCGAGATTACTGGCGAAAAGATACCAGATGCTGGTGCTGATGAGGGTCCAGGCATGGGTGCCCAGGCTGCGGGTAATAACCATGGTGCTGATCCAGATCAGCAGCACAAAGCCCACAGTGCGTGACAGGTATTTGCGGTACCAGCCCACATTCCACAATGAGTAGAAAAAGCCAAAGCCGCTGAGCGTGTCGATCTGAATGCTGAGGTTGGTGATGATGTCAGATTCGCGCGAAGTGATGGGATATACCAGGTTAAGCAGGGACGTAGCTATGCCATAGCACACATTGATCATAATAAACAGCAGGGGCTTCTGGGTCCACGCTTTCCGGTGGATGAAGAGCGCCACGGTCACTACCTGCACCAGCAGGGTGAGATGGTCGAGTAATTCGGTTTGGGTATAGTTTCCAGGCATCGCAAGAATATTGAAATGATAAGGTTAATTAGCAGCTACTAAAATAAGCGTAAGCCCTTAGAACAAAAACGTAAAACTACTCGGGTTTATACTCGATCTTTTTAATATGAAAACACTGGAAGAGGCCTTTGCGGCTTTTGTTGAAGAGGAGAAATTATTCATCCGGCGCCACAGCCTGCTGCTGGCCATCAGCGGTGGACTTGATTCAGTGGTCTGCGCGGCGCTGTTGAAGGCTACCGGTTTTTCGGTAGAATGGGCGCATATGAATTTCCGGTTACGCGGCGCGGAAAGCGACCGCGACGAACAGTTCGTAACCCAACTCGCGGCCGGCTGGAATGTGGTGCTGCATACTGCAGGAAGAGATACCGCAGCCATCGCAACGCAGCGAAAATCGTCGATCCAGGAAACGGCCCGGCAGCTTCGGTATGAATGGTTTGAAGACCTGCGCAACAGCAGGGATTTGCCGTTTGATCGTATTGTTACTGCGCACCAGGCGATAGACAATGCCGAAACCTTTCTGCTGCACGCGCTGCGGGGCACGGCGCTGACGGGCCTCGGCGGCATACCGGTGCGGCGCGGTCGTATTGTACGCCCGCTGTTGTTCGCGACCCGTGAAGAGCTGCGGCAATATGCCGCTGCCAGGCAACTGCAATGGGTGGAAGACAGCTCGAACGAAAAAACCGACTACGATCGCAACCGCGTGCGGCACGAGGTGCTGCCGCTGCTGGAATCGGCTTTTCCCGGATCGGTACAACAAATTGCCGCCACCGCCCTCCGGGTGCGGGAGCAGAAATACTGGTACGACGAAGCGGTGCAAAGGCGGCTGCGCAAAATGGTAACCATTGAAACCGACGTGGAAAAGATGCCCGTGCGCCTATTATTGAAGATACCGAACGGTAAGACCCTGTTCTTTGAATGGCTGTACGCAAAAGGCTTTTCACCAGGCCAGGTCGATAGCGCCTGGAAGCTTACCGGTAGCCAGACAGGCGCCTATCACGATGCTGCGGGATATCGCCTGCTGCGCAACAGGAACTGGCTCAACCTGCAGCGTTTACCCATCGGGGATAGTGGCACGGGGCTGATAGACACAGAAACCGGCGACCTCATTACCAGCCGCTACCGGCTTACCTGGAAACTACAGCCGTATAGGGGAGAAGCCATCCCCGACAGCAGCCATATTGCATGGCTCGACAGCCGGCTCGTAGAATTTCCCCTGTTGATACGCACCTGGAAAGCGGGCGATTATTTTTATCCGCTGGGTATGCCTTCTAAAAAGAAGCTGGCGCGCTTTATGACTGATCTGCGGATGAGCCGCTCCGAAAAAGAGCAGGCATTCGTAGTGGAAACGGGCAACCGCATTGCCTGGCTGGCCGGCCGGCGAATAGACCATCGTTTTCGTATAACACCCGCAACCAGGCAGGTGCTGGCGTTGCAGTGGGAGGCAATTAATAACGCGACCTGACCTGCTCCCAAAACTCGGGCAGGATGTCAATGCCCGCCAGCAGCTTACATGCGATGATGGTAAAGAGTACGCCGAAAATAGCGCCGCTAAAGTGAGCACGGTGGCCGATATTATCGCCGCCGCGGCGGGAAAGATACATGGAGATACCCAGGAACAGCGCGCCGAAAAGATAACCAGGTATGGGGATGGCAAAAAACAAGCGCAGCTCGGTCGTCGGACGAAGCATGATGAAGGAGAATATGACAGCCGAAACGGCGCCCGAGGCGCCCAATGCGCGATAATTGTAGTTGTTCTGGTAAGTAAAATAATCGGGTATAACCGATACCACCAACGCCATTAGGTACAACAGTATGTATAGCCATTTACCATGAGCGCCAAACAGTGACGGCGATGAAAAAAGGTAACCGCTTTCGAGGTATTCGCCGAATGAGAGCAACGATATCATGTTAAAGGCAAGATGCATGAGGTCGCCATGCACCAGCCCGCCGCTGAAAAAGCGATAATACTGCCTTCTGCTTTTGATCATGGCCGGCCAGAACAATAAGCCTTCTTTGATATTCTCCCTGCTGAAAGCCGCCAGCGATACTGCCGTGGTAATGATGATGATCCACAACGTAATGCTAATCATGATGGTATTTTTCGTTGCGCAAAATAGTGCAGGCGCGATAAACCTGCTCGGCCAAAATTAGCCGCACCAATTGATGCGGAAAAACCAATTTCGATAAACTCCAGCAAAAATCAGCCCGTTGCCGAATGGCGGCGTCGACGCCATAGGCGCCACCGACCAGGAATACCAGTTGTTTGCGGCTTTCGTTGGCACGTTGCTGTACCAGGCTGGCCAGTTCGGGCGAGCTGATATTCTTTCCCCGCTCGTCGAGCAGCACCAGGTAATCGTCTTTCTGCAAAGCGGACAGAATAGAGTCGGCTTCTGTTTTTCGGATGGTATCGGGGTCGCTGTGCTTCGAAGGCGGCTGTATTTTCCATTCGCAGGGAAAATAACGGTTGATCCGCTGGCTGAAATCGGCCAGGGCAGCCCGGGTATCGGCCTCCTGTTGTTTTCCTATGGTTAGTAAAATGATCTTCAATGCGCGGGCAATATAGCTAACCGGCCGCAGAATACATAATGTACCATTA
>JAKPBL010000223.1 GCA_029778965.1 Bacteroidota bacterium | reverse complement strand
GAACAAGGCAGGCAACGCGCTTAGAGAAACCGGCAACAATATAACCGGTAAAGAAAGCATTGCGGATGATCACGGCACGCTTATTACCGGTACTACGCCAGTTCGTGATCCGTACCCCTATTTACCGGCTTATCTGCATTCGGGTAAGCCGCTTGCCGGGGTACAAGCGCCGGCGGCAAAAAAAGGAAGCGCTGCGGCCGTCAGCAACAGTATTGCGCAAAAGCTGTCGAAACCACGCTACCGGAAATGGGAATATGCATTTGATCTGAAGGCAGGATACAGCTCCCTGCAAAGCGGCCTGTTCGAAGCCTTTACTTCTTCCACACCCGAATACGTGGCAAATTTCATGGCGTCGCCGCAAAGAAATGACCAGGCGCTGATGGCCAACCTGACCTTTGTTGAAAGAAAGCCCTCGTCGATCAAAGCAGGACCGGCTTTCCAGGCCCAGGTGCAGGTCAGCCGGCTGCTGAGCAGGAAATGGCGCCTCGGCGTAGGCGTACAATATGCCTATACTTCCAACCTGGTAAGATTCGGCGCTGTGGTCGATTCTTCGGCAACGATGGCGGGTAGTCAATTTATGGCGGCAATGGCGGCCCGCCCCGGCACGGGCGAGAAAAACAGCGATTTTACCAACAGTTACCATGCTGTCATGTTCCCGGTAGAGTTTTCATGGAACTTCGACAACCATGAAAGGTGGTTTCTGAACAGCGGCTTCAGTGCAGGTATGCTGGCATCGCTTAATGCCTACCAGTTCAACAGCCGGTCGGGTTATTATTATAAAGACGATAAAAGCTTTAGTCGTTTTCAGGCGGCCTTGTTTACCGGTGTGTATTATACGATCAACCCGCAATCATCGCTGCCGGTGTCTGCAGGCCCTACGGTACAGTATCACCTCAACAATGTCGGCCATACGGGCGACAACCGCAAGATGCTTTTCTTGGGCCTGGGCGCCCGCCTCAAATTCCGGCCAACGCCTAAGGGGCGATGAACCGGAGATTGCGCAGAATGCCTTTGTATTTTGCCCTTTTCAGGGGCGAATGCCTGAACAATTGCCTGAATTTTTCTTCACCCATGGCTTCCCATTGCTGCAGCGACAGTTCCTGTAATGCAGGCAAAAGCGTAAAAGCAGGTTCGTGGTGGGGTTTGGAAAACCGATTCCAGGGGCATACGTCCTGGCATATATCGCAACCGAAAGCCCAGTTATCGAATTTCCCTTTTTGCACTTCGGGAATAAGCGCATCTTTCAGTTCAATGGTGAAGTAGGAAATGCACTGGTTGGCCGCAATGGTGCCACCGGGCCTGATGGCGTCGGTAGGGCAGGCGTCGATACAACGGGTGCACGATCCGCAGAAATCGCCCGCAAAAGGCGGATCGGGGGCCAGGACCAGATCGGTGATAAGCGTGGCGATAAAAAAGAAGGAGCCTGTTTTTTTATTGATCAGGTTGGCATTTTTACCCGCCCACCCGAGTCCGCTTTCCCGCGCCCAGGCCCTTTCCAGCACCGGCGCGGAATCTATGAATCCGCGTCCCTGCACATCGCCTGCCCGTTCGCGGATCTGCGACAACAGCAGGTTCAGCTTGCCGCGGATCAGTTCGTGGTAGTCGTCGCCGTACGCATATTTGGCAATTTTCGGAAGATGGCCGTCCTGTTTTACCGGCGGAAAATAATTGTACAGCAGCACGATCACCGATTGGGCGCCGGGCACCAGCTTGCCGGGGTCTACCCGCAGGTCGAAATGGTTTTCCATATAGGTCATCGACCCGTGGAGCCCC
Organism: Bacteroidota bacterium; assembly: GCA_029778965.1. Taxonomy (GTDB): domain Bacteria; phylum Bacteroidota; class Bacteroidia; order Chitinophagales; family Chitinophagaceae; genus Flavihumibacter. The sequence goes on along the minus strand of JAKPBL010000223.1, from coordinate 60 downwards.
TGGTGTAACCAGGCTTCCAGCATACGCTCGTCTTCCTCCAGCCGGCGCGAGCGGGCGATG
>JAKPBL010000221.1 GCA_029778965.1 Bacteroidota bacterium | reverse complement strand
CCCGTGAGCAAAACGGCCATTGTGATGGGCGAGGGGGTGAGCCGGGTTATTTTTCAACTGGTTACCGCAGTGGTGATCGTGGCGCTGGGTCACTATGCCTTCCAATTTACGTTGGTGCACGGGTGGCTTACCTTCGCTGAAATACTGGTATTGAGCTTTATTGCGCTGCTGGTGTTCATGGGATTTGGTTTTATTGTAAGTGGGCTGGCAAAGAACGACAGCAGTATTCCGCCACTGGCCAATATGATTACCATGCCCCAGTTCCTGCTGGCAGGTACTTTCTTTTCCATTACGGCTTTTCCCGCCTGGCTGCAGCCGTTCTGCCGGGCGCTGCCGTTAACCTTTTTCAATGATGCCATGCGAAAGATTGCTTTCGAAGGGGCTCATCTTACCGACTGCTGGCCACAAATACTTAGTTTGCTGGGCTGGGGAGTGATCATATATGCCGCCGCGGTAAAAATTTTCAAGTGGGAATAGTGCCATGAAAATATTTAAATTGATACTGATCAGCGCAGTTGCCTTTTTTCTGCTAATGCTGGCATTTAGTTTGCTGATTCCTTCCCGGGTGCGGATTTCGCGCGCGGTTGATATCCAAACCTCGAGGCAGGAATTAATGCCTCTGGTTACCGCGACAGCCGGCTGGGAGAAGTGGAACAGCCTTGCCAAGCCGGGGGCGGGCGGCGAACTGGCGATCACGAAAGTTACCGATTCACTGGTGCTGGCACGTTTCGAAACGAAAGGCCATCACATAGAAAACGGGCTGGCTGTATATGAAATAAAGCCAGGCACGTTGACGGTGCAATGGTATATGGATTTTTATTTGTCGTGGTACCCTTGGGAAAAGTTCGGCAGCATACTATACGACAAACAATTCGGCCCCGTGATGGAAGCAGACCTGAAGCAATTGAAAACCCTGGCTAGTTCATCATTTAATCAACCATAAACAGCACGTATGAAATACCTCGTTCTTGCATTTGTTGCCCTCAGCACCATTTTGCCCGCCTGCGCCCAACAGCGCAAAAGTCCGCATGAAACCGTAAAAGACGGAAATGTGTCGGTTACCTATGGTCGGCCCTATAAAAAAGGCAGGGATATTTTTGGCAGCCTGGAACCTTACGGCAAGGTATGGCGCGCAGGTGCCGATGAGGCCACCGAAATCACTTTTTCGGCCGACGGCAGCCTGGGTGGCCAGCCGGTAAAAGCAGGCACGTACACATTGTTTGTAATCCCCGAAAAAGAAACCTGGACCATTATCCTTAACAGCCAGTTGAAGCAATGGGGCGCTTTTGATTACGACAAAAACAAAGGCAAAAACGTATTGGAAGTAAAGGCACCGGTAAAAAACCTGTCTTCGCCCGTGGAGCAATTCACGATCAGCTTTGCGGCAGGCAATATGGTGCTTGCCTGGGATAAAACCGAAGTATCAGTGCCCGTTAAATAAGCAATATATTAGTCCATGCACAAAAACTGCACCCCGGCCGGGTGCAGTTTTTGTGTGCTGCCAGCCGGCCCGGGGTACTTTTTGAGCCCCCCGTGCAAGAAAAATTGGTATTTCGTGCAACGGCCCGGCAGCCGGAACTGTCAACCAACCGGTTATATGATGAATGAACAGCAACTGGTGCGCGATTGCCTGAAAGGCAAAGCATCGGCACAGCGGATGCTTTACGAGCAATACGCTGCGCAGATGCTGGGGGTATGCTACCGGTACACCAAGTCTGTTCAGGATGCGGAAGACGTGCTGCAGGAAGGGTTTGTAAAAGTTTTCCAATACCTCGGGCAATTCAGGGGCGAAGGTGATCTGGGCGCCTGGATCAGGCGGATTATGGTGACAACAGCCATCAACTACCTGAAGAAAAATGCCAAGTACCAGTACGATCTTTCCTTCAGTGCAGAAGATAAAAGCTTCCTGCATCCCGTAGCGCCCGATAATCCCGCGGTGAGCCTCGATGCCAAGCAGCTGGCTGACCTGATCAGGCAGCTTCCACCCGGCTACCAGGCTATTTTTAACCTGCATGCAGTAGAAGGTTTTTCGCATGTGGAGATCAGCACCATGCTGGGGATCCACGAGGGTACATCCCGTTCGCAGTATGCCCGTGCGCGCAGCCTGCTCATCACCTGGTTGCAAAAAGAATCCGAACCGTCAAAAATAACTCGCTATGCCCGATCATGAATTTGATAATGCCCTGGGGGAAAGAGCAAGGCAATTGCTCTTGGAGCCGTCTCCTGCGGTATGGGAGGCGGTGGCTGCCCAGCTGAAAGAAAAGAAACGCCGCCGTGCCCTGGTGTGGTGGTTCTCGGCGGCCTCTCTACTATTCCTTTCAGTTGCAGGCTGGTGGTACCAGGCAGGCCATTCCGGTGTATACACTCTTCCCGCTACGGAAACGGCTGCGCCGGCAGGCACCCGGGCCGGTTTACCCGTTGCAGAAACACCTGCTGTTGCCGCACCTGCCTCCGAAGCAGGAACGCAGCCAGGCGGCCATCTGCCCACCGGCGCGGGCAATGTGGCAGTTTTGCCGCCTGCCGGTCAAACGGCGGCATCTACAGATCAGGTTCCTTCGCCGGTAGAAAAGATGCCGGCAACCCGTGACGCCGTCAGAAGACATCATTCCTATAACAAGCCGA
>JAKPBL010000201.1 GCA_029778965.1 Bacteroidota bacterium | reverse complement strand
CCATAATGCGTGGTAAATCTTATCTCGCCATCGGATCGGTGAGCATGGGCATCGCGGGCTCCATTGTTAACAATGATTTCTTCCAGTCGTATCTCGGCATGCGCACCGAGTATATAGACGCTTCGGAAGTGCTGCGGCGCGTGGAAAAAAAGATATACGACGAAGCGGAGTTTGAAAAAGCGATCGCCTGGGTGAAAAAGAATTGCAGGGAAGGGGAGGACTTCAACCCCGAAGAGAAACAATACAGCCGCGGGCAGAAAGACGGGCAATGGGAGTTTGTGACCAAAATGACCATGATCATTCGCGACCTTATGTTTGGCAATGATGCATTGAAAGCGAAAGGCTTTGGCGAGGAAGCGCTGGGTCACAATGCGATCGTTTCCGGTTTCCAGGGGCAAAGGCAGTGGACGGATTTCCAGCCGAATGGTGATTTCTCGGAAGCGCTGCTGAACTCGTCGTTCGACTGGAACGGCATTCGCGCCCCCGTGATGGTGGCTACTGAAAACGATGCCATGAATGGTGTAAGCATGCTGCTGAACTACCTGCTCACCAATACGGCGCAGATATTTGCCGATGTGCGTACATACTGGAGCCCGGATGCAGTGAAGCGGGTCAGCGGCTGGCAGCCCGACGGCGCTGCAGCCCATGGCTTTCTGCACCTCATCAATTCGGGCTCGGCAACGCTCGATGGCAGCGGCCGGCAAACTGCCGGCGGCAAACCCGTGATGAAGCCTTTTTGGGAGATCAGCGAGCAGGAAGCCGCGGCCTGCCTGGAGGCAACGCGTTTTCACCCGTCGAACGTGGACTATATGCGCGGTGGCGGCTTTAGCTCCAAGTTCGTTTCTCGCGGGGGTATGCCCGTTACCATGTGCCGTATGAATCTTGTAAAGGGACTTGGCCCGGTATTGCAGATCGCCGAAGGTGAAACCATCGAACTTCCCGAAAAGGTCCACACCATTCTCGACGAACGTACCGACCGCATCTGGCCCACCACCTGGTTTGTGCCGAAGCTGACGGGCAGCGGTGCTTTCCGCGACGTGTACAGCGTAATGGCCAACTGGGGTTCAAACCATGGCGCCATCAGCTACGGGCATATCGGCGATCAGTTGATTACGCTGGCCTCGATGCTGCGCATACCGGTATGCATGCACAACGTGGAAGAAGAACGCGTTTTTCGCCCCACGGCCTGGAAAAGTTTTGGCATGGAAGGCGAAGGTGCCGATTACCGGGCTTGTGAGAATTACGGCCCTCTTTATCGATAAAGACTGAATGCCTAACGATATGAATGCCAGAAAAACTTCCCTGTTCATCGGCGAAAATGGCGTGCGCTACCTGGTGCCGTTCGTTTTTATTTGCAGCCTGTTTTTATTGTGGGGCTTTGCCCACGGTTTTCTCGATGTGCTCGATAAGCATTTCCAGGATCTGCTCCATGTATCGAAAGCGCAAAGCGGCTTTGTGCAGTTTTCCCTGTATATCGGTTATCTCGCCATGGGTATTCCCGCCGGCCTGTTCATCAAAAAATACGGCTACCAGCGGGGCATTATTTTCGGCCTCGCGTTGTTTGCCGTCGGCGCTTTCCTGTTTTATCCCGCCGCGAAACTGGAAAAGTTCATTCCCTTCCTGCTGGCGCTGTTCGTGCTGGCCTGCGGACTCGCTTTTCTCGAAACCGCCGCCAATCCGTATTCTACGGTATTGGGCGGAAAGGAACAGGCGGCCCGTCGCATCAATATTTCGCAATCGTTCAACGGACTGGGCTGGATATTGGGTCCGCTGATCGGCGGACTGATGATCTTTGGTGCTGATGAAGCGGTCGAGGGTGAAAAGTTCGACTCGCTGGTACGTCCGTATATGGGCATCGGCACCGTCGTAGTGATCGTAGCGATCATTTTTATGATCATCAAACTGCCTGAGATCAAAGAAGAAAAAGGAACGGAAACAGAAGAAGATCCCCCCATGCGTAACCTGCTGAAGCACCCCGCTTTCATAGTAGCGGTGGTCGCCCAGTTCTTATATGTGGCGGCGCAAACGGGCACCAATTCTTTTTTCATCAACTATGTGATCGACGCCATCCCTAACCTGCGCACGCCGATCTCCGGCATCATGCAGCACCTCGGCTGGTTTGGTGATGTGTTTATGCCGAAGAACGATGAGCAGGCGGCTTCGGTTATTCTTGCCGTAGGTGGCATGGGCGCTTTCTGGGTGGGCCGTTTATCAGGTTCCTGGTTTATGAAGTTTTTCAAGCCGCACCGCTTGCTGGCCATGTATGCCATTGTCAATGTTTGTTTGGTAGTACTGGTAATTGCAGATGCCGGCTGGTGGTCGGTAGTAGCGCTTTTCAGTACCTATTTTTTTATGTCGATCATGTTCCCGACCATTTTCGCGCTGGGTATTGCCGACCTGGGTACGCTGACCAAGAAGGGTTCCTCGTTTTTGGTGATGGCAGTGGCGGGCGGTGCTTTTTGCCCGCCGGTAATGGGTCTTTTCGCCGATCATTTTGCCATGGCCACCGGCTTTATTATTCCCCTGTTTTGTTATGCATTCATCGCCTGGTACGCGATATGGGGCGTCGGTAAAGCAGCAAAAACAACCGGCGTTTCCTTTCAACACCATTAAACGTTTTGTATGGGCAAGAACAACAAAAGAAGAAGCTTTCTTCGCAACGTAACGCTCGGCGGTATCGGCGCTGTGATGGCGCCGGCTGCCATTGACAACATGCCGGCGGAAAAGCACAGCCACTCTGCGGCAACGGCCAGAAAAAGAAACAAGGTCGCCCTGTCTGAGGGCGGCAGACCGTTCAACGGCATCTATGAAGACGAACATCTGAACAGGATTGCTTTTCCGATCGGCGGACTGGGCGCGGGTATGTTCTGCCTGGAGGGAACGGGCGCCATTTCGCATATGAGCATTCGCAACCGCCCCGAGATATACCACGAGCCCTGCGTCTTCGCCGCCTTGTGTGTGAAGGGTGAAAAGAACATAGCCCGGGTGCTGGAAGGCCCGTTGCCCGAATGGAAGTTCTTCGGCATGCGCGGCTCGGGACTGGGTTCGGTGGGCACCACCTACGGACTGCCCCGTTTTTCGGCAGCCAGTTTTGAATCAAAATTTCCCTTCGGCATTGTTCGGTTGTCCGACACCGTTATACCGGTATCGGTTGAGCTTACCGGCTGGAGCCCTTTTATACCAGGAAAGGAGGACGAGTCGAGCCAGCCCGTTGGCGCTTTCGAATACCGCTTTACCAATACCGCAACCACCCCGAAAGAAATGGTCTTCTCGTTCAGCAGCAAGAATTTCTTGTGGTGGCATGAGAAAACAAACAGCATCGATCCGATTGAAAATGGCTTTATACTACAGCAAAAACCGGGTGCAGACAACAAACCCGGCAGCGCGTCTTTTGCCGTATTCACCGACGAGCCCGGTACGCAGGTGGATTATTGCTGGTTCAGGGGCGGCTGGTGGGATCCGATGACGATGGCCTGGAACAAGGTGCGCGATGCCGATACTTCCGCGCATCCGCCGGTAGAGAAAGACTCGCCGGGCGCCAGCCTCTATGTTCCTTTTACGCTGGGCGCAGGCGAATCCAGAACGATACGGCTTTATTTTGCCTGGTATGTGCCGTTGTCGGGTTTGCGCATCGGTGAAGTGGTGCCTAAAACCGATTGTAATCCGCTGACAGGTTGCGCCAAAGACTCTTCTTACCTCGATCCGTCGCTCAAGCTGACGCCAGGCGAAACACATCGTCCCTGGTACAGCAGCCGGCATGCCGATGTGCAGGCAGTGGCGGCCTATTGGCTGCGCAACTATACATCGCTCCGGCAACAGACGCAAGCATTTACACGTGCCTTTTATGCCAGCACGTTACCACCGGAGGTGATGGAAGCGGTGGCGGCCAATCTTACCATCCTGAAATCGCCCACGGTGATGCGGCAGTACGACGGCCGGTTATGGAACTGGGAAGGCTCCGGCGACGATGAAGGCTCCTGCCATGGCTCGTGCACGCATGTGTGGAACTATGCGCAGGCAATACCGCACCTGTTTCCCCGCCTGGAAAAAACATTACGTAATACTGAATTTGCCGAGAACCAGCGGGTCGACGGCCACCAGGTTTTTCGCGCCAACATTCCCATCTCTCCCGCAAAGCACGATTTTCATTCAGCGGCCGACGGCCAGTTGGGTGGTATCATGAAAGTGTACCGCGACTGGCGCATCAATGCCGATACCGCATGGCTGAAAAAGATATACCCGATGGTGAAGCAGAGCATGGACTATTGTATCAAAACCTGGGACCCCCGCCAGATGGGCGTAGTGCAGGAGCCGCACCACAACACCTATGATATCGAGTTCTGGGGCCCCGATGGCATGTGCAGCAGCTTTTACCTGGGCGCGCTGACCGCCATAGTGGTCATGGGCAAGGCGCTGCAGCAGAACGTGACCGCTTATGAGCAACTGCTGAAGAAAGGTGTGAAATATATGGAAGAGAAGCTGTTCAACGGCGAATACTTTTTCCAGGAGATACAGTATGAGGGATTGTCGGCGCCCGACCCATCGAGGGCGCAGTCGTTCGGCGGCGACTATTCGCCGGAAGCCATTGCGCTGCTGAAAAAAGAAGGACCCAAATACCAATATGGAACCGGCTGCCTGAGCGATGGCGTATTGGGCGCCTGGCTCGGAATGGTTGCAGGGCTGCCTGCCTTTCTCGATCAAACCAAGATCGCCAGTCACCTGGCGGCCGTACATAAGTACAACCTGAAAACAGACCTCAGCCAGCACGATAATCCCCAGCGGCCCGGCTTCGCGCTGGGGCACGACGGCGGGTTGTTATTGTGCTCCTGGCCGAAGGGAGGAAAGCTATCCATTCCGTTTGTGTACAGCGACGAAGTGTGGACGGGCATAGAATACCAGGTTGCTTCTCACCTGATGCTGGTGGGCCATGTGCAGGAAGGGCTTGACATCGTGCAGGCCTGCCGCAATCGCTACGACGGCCGCGTCCGGAATCCGTTCAATGAATATGAATGCGGGCATTGGTATGCCCGGGCCCTGTCGAGCTATGGAATGCTGCAGGGGCTTACCGGTTTGCGGTATGATGCGGTTGATAAGACCCTGCACGTACAATCGCGTATTGGCGCTTTCGAATGCTTTCTGTCAACAGCCACCGGCTTTGGAACAGTGCGCTGGAACGGCGGCAAGCCGGTACTGAATGTAGTATCGGGCAGCATACCTGTAGCAAGGTTTGTGGTGGATGGGAAACTGCTACCGGCCTGACGCGGCACACTCATTCGCTACTCCACCCGCAGTTGCACCGCTTCACTATGGCTGCTGAATTCCGGTGCATACATGCTCTGCGCTTTCGCGATGCCGTTGCTGAACACACCTGCCTGGTTTACAAAAAGCGCATACTCAAATACGTAAGTTCCCTTCGGCAGCCGGCTGATGAAGAAATTCATACTGGCGTCACGGGGCGCCCGGTAGTAGCCGAGGCCGCCCTGCCACTGGTATCCGCTGAGCGCATCGACCGGCTCCAGGTTGCTCGCCCGCAGGTCTTTCACATGCACGTATTCCATTTCACGATCCGCTTTCAGCGTGATCCTGATCTTTACCTTGTCGCCCACTTTCAACGGTTGGTCGCCGGTATATTTCTCGAGCACCGGCCCCTTGTCGGTGAGCCGTTCTGCAAATACTTCTTTGTTGAGTGAAAGCGGTGATGCGGCGGCTTCGATCTGGTCCATGTTCTCGAAATACTGCCAGTAAATGGCGCCCCATACCGGCGGTTGTTTACCGGCAGCAGCGCCGGTTACCTGCACTTTGATCTGCCCCATTTCAGGATGCACACCCGTACCCGGAATTTTCTGCTGGTAATAACCGGTGCCGGCTTCGGCGCCCGAAGCGGTTACCGTAGTAACATCTCCCAGTTGCACCGATACTTTCGGTGCGGCCTCCAGCCAGTTGCCGCCCTGCAGCAGGAGTGCATAACAGGCGTCGGCGGTGGCTTTGGTTGATGGCCAGTGGCTGGCCTGTTTGTTTTTCAGCAGCCAGGTTTTGAGAGCAGCCACTTCTTTGCCGTCGGGTTTGATGGTTTGGAAAGCTTCGATCATCATGGCCTGTGTTTCGATGGGCGCCTGCTGCCAGTAATAGGCCGGCGCATTGTCTTTCCAGTACATGCCCATTTCTTCGCTTTCCACAGCCGAGCCCGAAAGCGATTGCAATACCTTCTGTGCGGTGATCTTGTCGCCCGTGCGGTGCAGCATAGTTGCGATCATGCCGCGCACCAGGCGGCTTCCCCTGATCCAGTGCTGCTGGCTTTGCTTGCGGAAATAATTGGCAGCGGGTACTGCTGGTCCCTCGATGCCGATTTCAGGGAAATAGCTGCGCATGTAGAGATACTGGGCGGCATATTCATTCAGCGCTGGGGCCTGCTCATTTTTACGGTCGCGTTTGTCGTAGTCGTCGCGGATGGCCCGGTCAAGATAGGGCATGGCTTCGTTAACGATGGCCGGTATTTCTTTGAGCGTGGCCGGCAACGCACCCATCATCTTCAGCCGGCCAATGCCGGTCAGAATATACTGGGTGATATAACGGTCATCCCTACCGCCTTTGAACCAACTGAAGCCGCCGCTTTCCGTTTGCATTTCTTTCAGTTGTGCGGCGATCTTCTGGGTATTGGCCGACAGTCGCACCAGGTCGAACAGCGCCGCGATTTTCTGCTTTTGCTCCGTTTCGTTTTTGGCGCTTAACACCCAGGGCGTTTCTTCGAGCAGCACCTGTTTCAGTTCCGCATTTTTCTGCAGGTTGCTGATCAGCGCGGCCGTGTCTTTGCCTTTCCAGGTTTCCAGCACCTGCCTGATGGCCGGCATTTTGTTGACGATATGTGCCGCCAGCAGGTTCGCATACAAGCGGTTGAATGTTTGTTCAGCGCACTCATAGGGGTAGTCGGTGAGGTAGGGAAGGGCCTGTACGGCGTACCAGGCAGGGTTGCTGCTGAACTCTACGGTGAGCGACCGATTGCTCAGGGTTTCACTGTTCCTGCTGTTCAGGAGATGCTCGAAAACAATGTTCCTGCTGCCGTTGCCATTCAGGAAGAAAGGTTTGGTTTCCGTTACCAGCTCGCGGTTGGTCAGCACCGGCAGCGATGCCGATTCACCATCGCTGTAATCGCCCGAACGGGCGATGATGCGCCAGGTCAGCGCCTTATCGTAGAGATACGGAACTTCTACGGGAAACCGTATGGCTTCGCTGCCACCGGGGGCCACGGTGAAATACTGGTTGGGAAAGAAATTGCGGAACCAGCCATCGACGGGGTCATTGGTGGCGGGGTCAATGAGCTGCAGCTCTGCCTGTCCCGTCAGCTCCTTATCGCTCATGTTCACCACCTTGGCGGTGATCTCCATCTTATCACCCTCGCGCAGGAACCGCGGCATATTGGTTTGCACCATCAGCTCTTTCTGCGTAATCACTGTTTGGGTGAGTTGCCCGAAAGCAAGGTCTTTGGTATGCGCCAATACCTGCCATTTCCAACTGGTGAGCGATTCGGGCATGGTAAAGCTGAACTGGTAGTTACCGGCCGCGTCGGCCAGCAACTGCGGAAAGAAAAAGGCGGTTTCGCGGAAATCGGTGCGTGTGGCGGACGGGTTGCCGCCGGCGGCTGGCGCGTCGGTGGCGGAACCTTTGCCACCGGTTCCTGCTTCCGCACTGTCTGCCGCTTCTTCGTCTTTGGCCTTTTTGGAGACCATTCCTTTGGCCATGTCAACAGTCGGTGCAGCAGGCGCCATCGAGTAGTTTACGACGGCATCATTCAATCGCTCGGATTCACCCAGAACGAGCCCGCCGGCACGTCCTCTCAACATGCGCGACACACCCACATTCATGTACAGCAGGTTGTCATACTGCTGTTGCGGCACATCGATGTATGCAAGATCAGGACGGCTGGCTTCGCCGTGCTGCTGACCGAAATTGGCGCCACCTCCCCAATAACGGCTGTTGTAATACGAAGGCCATATACCCGGCGCCGACCACTGGTGAAAGGCAAACTGGTCGAGCGAAGCATCGTACATGCTGGTCAGCATTTCAGCGGCCACCTGTTCGCCCTTTTCACCTTTTAGCGTTACCGTCCAGGTTTCATTGCTGCCGGGCTGCAGCTTGTCGCGGAAGCTGGTTACCGACAGCTTCAGTTGCTTGTTATCCCAGGGAACGTTCACATGGTCATGACTCGCATATACACGGTTGTGCTGTACATATACATGACTCCAGCCCCAGCCGCCGCGATCGTTCTCCGTTACCGTATAGCTACGCTTACGGATGCCCGGCTTCACTTGTTCGATCAAAAAGCGCGAGGCAAAGGGCAGGTTGTTGTTTTGCGAAGCTGTGGAACGGTTCTCCCGCTGGCTAATCAGCCAGGCATCGGTAGCCGTGCCCACCAGCAATTGCACGTTTTCACCCGGCAAAGCCGTTTCCTTTTCCAGGTAGGTGAAGAGGGCATTGGGCGCCGGCAGTTGTTTGCCGTCGGGATCAAGCAGGTAGAGCGTCTTCTCGGTGCGGATACTGTCGCCGTAACGGTCGAGACCCGTAATCACCAGCCGGTACCAACCGCCGCTGCGGTGGGCCCAGCCCAGCACCAGTTGGCCGTCGGCGGTCGATTTGAACGATTGCCTGTGCACCTGTTTCCCGTTGGGCCAGCTAAGCGGATCGGCCTCGGTACGGTATTCGTCGAGCGGAAAATATTGGAGGAACTGGCTTTCGTTGAATACATACTGGTCGGGCTGCTCCCAGTAACGCTTTCTTACCAGGCGCTGCGGCGCCGATACCGCATATACTTCCAGCTCAAGGGCAGCGGCTTCGAATTGCCCGCCGGCGTTGGTGGTGGTTACCTGTATTTTGCGGAGGCTGTCGACGGGCAGCAGCGAAGCCAACTGCCCGATGGTTACCTGCAGGGCCTTGTACGAAACGGAAAGGGATCGCTGTGCGCTGCGGGTTTCGCCGTTGAGGTCGGTTACATCGGCCTGTACCTCGTAGTCGAATACCGGATCGGCCGACCGGTCGATCGAAGGATCGGGGATAGCGTTGAATACGATACGGAAACGACCGTTGGCGTCGGTCACTGCCGTACCGTTAATGATCTCTTCAGATTCTCCACTCACCGGCGGCCAAAAGCGGCGCCCGTAATAGATGACCCTGCTTCTTCGGGTGACCCTATACGTTATATTGGCGTTGCTGATGGCATTGCCTGCATATGCTTTCGCCACGCCTTCCACGGTTATGCTGTCGTTCACCCGGTAGCTGCCGGTAACGGGCAGCATCTCTACCTGGAACCGGGGTCTCTTGTATTCTTCCACGCGGAACCACGCGCTGCCGCTCCATTCTTTTTGCTGGAGCTGGAAGCCGCCGGTAAGTCCGCCTTCAGGCAATTTGAAGCTGCCCTGGTAAGAGCCGTAATCGTTTGTTTTGACGGCAACAGAATCGATCACTTCCTGGTTGGCATTAAGCAACCGTACTGTTACCGATTGTGCTGCGTAGGGCCGGCTACGCTCGGTTGTTTCGCGCAGCACGGCTATGCCTTTAAAATGCACGAGCTGCCCCGGACGATAGATGGCCCGGTCGAGAAAGAACCAGGTTTGCGCCCGGTCGCGTTCGGCGGCTGGCGGCTGGTCGGGCCGGTACTGGTAGTGATACACCATCTCGTCGAGCGCCAGCCGGTCGTCGTGGTAATTCACGTCGAGCAAAACGCTGCTGTTATCATTCAGCGACAGGTTCACATAGCCTTGTTCGTTGGCAATGAACCGCTCGCCTTTCACCAATTGGTATTGCCGGCTGTCGCGGTCGTATTTTTCTTTCCAGGTCTGGATGGCTGCCCGGGGCAGGGGCTGCCCGGTATTGCGGTCAACAATAAAATAATCGGTATCGCGGTTGATATAGCTGATGTTGGAAACGTGCAGCACCATCGCCGCCATATAACTTTTTTGCAACTGAAAATTATTGTTGTTGCTGGCGACCAGGATGTATTCGCCCACCGGCAGCCCGTCTATTTTTATTTCGGCGCTGTGCTCTTTATAATCGGCAGGGAGGGGCAGGGGCTGCTGCCATTCGCGAATGGTTTTTGCCCGCGCGATCTGGTTCCATCCTTTTTCCTGGAACAGTTCGCGGCCGCGGCGCAAACTGTTGCGCAGCGCTTCGGTCATCGGATAGATGCGCCAGTAAGTCCGGTCGGTATTGGTGTAGCTGACCAGCGCGCGGAAAGGCTGCTGCGGCAGGTTTACTTTTTCAGTGGTGATCGTCAGCGCGGGGCTTTCCAATCGGGTCAGCAGGTTGGCTGCCTCTGCCCTGGTATGCGGGTCGTGGCTGTCGCGGATGGACCGCAGCAGTGTTACTGCCTTTACCCGGTCTTGCGGCGCATCGTCTTCATACGACAATGCCAGCAGGTAAACAGACCGGTCTGCATACCGGGGGTGCGCCGCCGGCAGGCCCGCCAGCGCTTCGCGGTAAAGTATATTTTTATTGCTGAATACCGCGTTGTCGTGTACGAATGCCAGCCGGTCGAGGTCGGCCGTTACCAGCGCGGCTTCATTGCCTGTACGCTGATGAAAGCGCAGCAGCGACTGGAAGATACGCAACGCGGTAAGGTGGTTGTGTGTATTGTCGGCATGGTCAAGCGGCAGCACCATAAAGCGACTGGCCGGCGCCAGCGCGGCGGGATCGCCGATACGGAAACGCTGCGCCGAAACGATGGCTTCTTCGGGCTCCTGTTTGAAATAATCCAGCGCATGCCAGGCGATGAGGTCGTAGGCGGTGGGCCGGATATTGCCTGTATTGCCTTTGACCACCATAGCCGCGATCGAGGCGGCAGGCGTTGATTGCAGCAGGGTGCTGTCTGCCAGGGCCGCGCGATAAGCGGCGCCCATCTCGCGGTGGAAGTCAGCAGCCGACCAGGTAGTGATATCGCCCTGCGATCCGCCGGCCACTGTGCTGCGGTCGTACAGGTTCCAGCGGTGGCTGTTATAATACTGATGAAGGTTATCTCCCAGCAGGCAATAATACAACGCCTGCTGTACGCCCTTGCTTTTCCCGA
>JAKPBL010000174.1 GCA_029778965.1 Bacteroidota bacterium | reverse complement strand
CGACCGGGTAGGCATGGGCGCCGAGAAAGGTCGCTTTTACCGGCGCCGGCGCTTTTTCTTTCAGCCGACGGATCACGCGCAGCATGCGCAGTTCGGTTTCTACCGTTAACCCATAACCGCTTTTTATTTCGATGGCGCCGGTGCCCAGGGCATTTGCTTCGCGCAGGCGCTGCCAGGCCAGGTTGAATAGCTCGTCTTCAGACAAGGCAGCCAGTTGTCGGGCCGAGTTGAGAATGCCGCCGCCCTTTGCCGCGATCTCCGCATAACCCAAGCCGTTTATCTTATCGACAAATTCCTGCTCCCTGCTGGCGCCAAATACCATATGCGTATGGCTGTCGCACCAGGCGGGCAATATCGTTCCGCCTTCCACATCTACTGTATGTGCCGGGCGGGCAGCGGGCAGGCGGGCAGCATCGCCGAAACCGGCAATCTCGCCGTTTTCAGTCAGCAGCCAGGCATTTTCAATGCTGTTCAGCGTGGCCAGGGCTTCGCCGCGCTTGGCTGCTTTGAAAACGCCGGTACCGGCCAGCCGGGCAATATTGGTGTAGAGGGTCGTCATAAGGCCGCCCACACCTCCTGTGCGAAATTTTCCAGTGAAGGATCGCGGGCGCCCATCAGCAGCAGGCAGCAATCTGCGGTTAGGTGTGACCGTAAGTCGTTGACCAGGTTCTCCCGGTGCTCGGTAAACCAGGCGTTCCTGCCCAGGGCTTTGAGATCGTTGATAAGGTCGTTCGCGGAAATATCTTTGGTGGCCGTACCGCCGGCATAGAATATTTCGCTCATCCATATCTCGTCTTGCGGGCGCAGCACCTTCGCTATCTCGGCCACAAAATCGGCGCGCAAAAAACGCGTGGGTCCATAGCCATGCGGCTGAAACCAGGCGATCAGCTTGGGCGCAATCGGCTGGCAGGCTTCGATGCTGGCGGCGCACTTCGCCGGGTTGTGGGCATAGTCGTCGATCAGCCAGACACCGTGCTTTTCGCCCCATACCTGGTGCCGGCGATAGATGCCTTCGTAATGCTGCAGGGCTTCGGCGCTGGTGCTGAGGTCAACGCCTGCCAGCGCCGCCACGGTGGCAGCCGCCAGGGCGTTTTCCATATTATGTCGCCCCACCACGTTCAGGCTGAAAGGCACGTGGTTCACCTGGAAAGAAATCGTCAGGCCCTCCTGTCTGAAGCCGGTGGCAATATAACCGGCCTCGCAGGCCGCATGATGGCAGAAATCGTCGTTGATGTCCCGGCTCAGGGCAGCCGCCAGGGTATGCGACCGGTTTACCACGAACCGGTTGCTGTTTTGCTGAAAGGTTTTGAAAATGGTCAACAGCTCGTCAATCTCCTTGTGGTCTTTGTCGATGTTCAGCAACAAACCAATCTCGGCGTGGTATTGTACAATGCTGCCGTCGCTCTCGTCGGCTTCGATCACCAGCCAGTCGCCCTGGCCCACTTTGGCATTGCCGATCTTCCCCTCGCGGATAATGCTTACCAGGCCGGCGCCACTGATAATGCTCGGGCTCAACCCCGCGTACTGCATAATCTCAAATAACATGGCGCTGGTAGTTGATTTACCCGAGGTACCGCCCACGGCAATGGTCTTCTTGCTTTTCGCGATGAGGGCCAGCAGCTCGCTGCGTTTGATGATGGGAATATGCAGCGAGCGGGTTTTGATCACTTCAGGCACGGTCTCTTCGACAGCCGTTGATACCACCACCAGGTCGATACCGGCATCAATACCCGACCCATCCTGCAAAAAGCAGGGTATGCCTTCGGCTTCCAGCCTGACTTGGGTATCGTTCCGTTCGCCGGGATGGAAGTAACGGTCGCTGCCGCTCACTTCCTTACCAATGCCTTTCAGGTACTGCGCGATGGCGCTCATACCCGTACCGGCGATACCGATAAAAAATACCCGTTTAAAATCGTTGATGGACTGGATCATAGGAAATTTTATTCAAGATACGTCAGCCCCGGTTACCGGACAATCTATCGCTGATGGACAACCGATGTTTGCGCGACTGATCCTTCGCAATGTCATAACCGGCGTCGGCATGGCGGATAACGCCCAGGCCGGGGTCGTTGCGCAGCACCCGCCGCAGGCGTGCCGCGGCGGCATCGGTGCCGTCGGCCACGATCACCATACCGGCATGAATACTGTAACCCATGCCCACGCCACCGCCGTGGTGGAGGCTTACCCACGAGGCGCCGCCCGCCGTATTGACCAGGGCATTCAGCAACGGCCAGTCGGCCACGGCATCAGACCCGTCGAGCATGGCCTCGGTTTCGCGATTGGGGCTGGCCACCGAACCGGTATCGAGGTGATCACGTCCTATGACAATGGGCGCGCCGACTTTTCCCGTTTTTACAAGGTCATTAAAAGCAAGGCCTGCTATCTCACGTTCGCCCTGGCCCAGCCAGCAGATGCGTGCGGGCAGTCCCTGGAAAGCGATCTTCTCTTTGGCCAGGTGCAGCCATCGCTGCAGGCTTTTGTTGTGCGGGAACAATCCGCCGATCAGTTCATCGGTAACTGCAATATCGTGAGGGTCGCCGCTGAGGGCAGCCCAGCGGAAAGGCCCTTTTCCCTCGCAGAAAAGCGGGCGTATGTAGGCAGGCACGAAGCCGGGAAAATCAAAGGCATTGGCCAGTCCGCGCTCGCGGGCGCGGGCCCTGATATTGTTACCGTAGTCAAAAGTAATGGCGCCCATGTGCTGTAATGCCAGCATGTACTCCACGTGCAGGCGCATGCTGTCGTAGCTCAACTGCAGGTAGGCATCGGGGTTGTTGGTTCTGAGCTGCTCGGCTTCGGCCAGTGGAATGCTGTGCGGCACATAACCGATCAGCGGGTCGTGCGCCGAGGTCTGGTCGGTAAGGGTATCAGGCACGATCTTTCTTTCGATCAGCCGTTCGAGCAGGTGCACGGCATTACAGCATACACCGATGCTGAGCGGCTGCTTTTTATTTTTTGCATCGAGGGCCAGGTCGATAGCGGCATCGATACCAGTCATTTTCCGGTCGAGGTAGTGTGTTTCGATGCGTTTGTCGATGCGCCATTCTTCCACTTCCGCAATCAGCGCCACGCCTTCGTTCATGGTAATGGCCAGGGGCTGCGCGCCGCCCATGCCACCCAGGCCTGCGGTAACGTTGAGCGTACCCCGCAGCGAGCCGTTGAAGTGTTTGTCGGCCGCAGCGGCATAGGTTTCATAGGTGCCCTGCACAATTCCCTGCGAGCCGATATAGATCCACGAGCCGGCGGTCATCTGGCCGTACATCATCAGTCCTTTCTTCTCCAGCTCATCAAAATGCTGCCAGGTAGCCCATTGCGGCACAAGCTGCGAATTGGAGATCAGCACCCGCGGTGCATCGGCATGGGTTTGCAGTATGCCGACCGGCTTGCCGCTTTGTATGAGCAGCGATTCATTGTTCTCCAGGTCTTCCAGCGCCTTGATGATCAGGTCGAGCGATTCAAAATTACGCGCGGCTTTACCACGGCCGCCGTAAACGATCAGGTCGTCGGGCCGCTCGGCCACGGCGGGGTCGAGGTTGTTGAGCAGCATGCGCAGCGCCGCTTCCTGCTGCCAGCCCTTGCAACGAAGCTTGCTGCCGGTGGGCGTTTTGTATCTGACGGGGTCGTAGCGTTTGAACATGGTGGCGGTATTAATGATGACGGCTTACAATTCGAATTGCGGGTGATTTTCATTCAGCGGCTGCGCATGCCCGTTGGCAAAGGCGGTTACGGCATTCACGAAGCTGAGATCGCTGATCATGCCGGTGAGCAGGTTTATGTCGTTCGCGAAAATGCGGTCTTCGCTGGCGAAGCCTACCTGCTCACGTACATGCTCATGCGCAAACTCGAGCACCGGGCTGCTCTTCAGCGGGCGGCGGAACTCGATGGCCTGGCAGGCG
>JAKPBL010000168.1 GCA_029778965.1 Bacteroidota bacterium | reverse complement strand
CTTAACAATGAATTGCTCAGCTTCACCGATATATGCGGCGCCTGCGAACGCATTAAAAACACACCCATTCCTTTTTCTTACAGCGTGTTTATCAAGAAATTCGTATTTGTATATGTGCTCACCCTGCCCATCGGTTTCGTTTTCAGCATGGGTTACCTGGTGATACCGGTGGTAACTTTTGCCGCGTATGTGCTGATCAGCCTTGAACTGATCGCCGAAGAGATCGAAGACCCCTTCGGAGGCGACCCCAACGATGTTCCCACCGATAAGATCGCCGGCAATATCAAGGCCCATATAACGGAGATCCTTACCCGATAACTCAACCGTATGTTCCGGCAGGTCCTCAAAATAATCGTACCCGTTTTTTTGCTGGCCGCCTGCGGCGGGAGCAGGAAAACAAGCCTGTCCGTAACCCCGGCGCCGGCAAGAAACTTACCAGCCCTTCCTGCTTCTACCCTCTACATTCCGGTGAAGGTTGCCATCAAACCCTTCCTGGAGATGGCGGAGAAAATGGCGCCGCGTGAAATCACCAGCACCGGCTGGCCGGCTTATATCAACAGCAGTTGCGATTTCAGGTACAAATACCGTTTTGTACGCTCGGTTTTCCGGTTCGCCTGCATCAATAACCAGGTGCAGGTGACCATGAACGGGGAATACCAGATCGCCGGCAGCCAGTCGGTCTGCGTGCTCAACCAGCCTGTTTCACCGTGGGTGAACGGCAGTTGCGGCTTTGCGCCCGAATCCATGCGCCGGGTCAATATCAGTCTCAGCAGCCAATTGCGCTTTCTGCCCGATTACCGGTTACAAACCAGCACGGCCGTGTCGAAGGTTACGGCGATCGACAAATGCCTGGTGACGGTTTTTAACAATGATGTTACCGCGCAGGTAACCGACAGCATCGCAGCTTCGGTGAACGCCTATGGCAAAAACATCGACGCCGTGGTCAACAGCATGCGCTTCGACAACTACCTGCAGCCATTGGCAGAAAAAGCAGGCCGGAAGATTCCGTTAAGCACCTATGGATATATGAAGCTGAACGCCAGTAATATCAACCTGGGCCCGATCAATTTCAGCAGCGATACACTTCGGTTTACCGCCGCCGTTAGCTGCTATCCCGAGATCAGTTCCGACAGCATAAATCGTTCCGTTACCAACAGCCTGCCGCCCCTGGGCGCCGCGGCCTCGGGCAATGGCTTTACCATCACCACCAACGCCATTTACGACTATACGACCATCGACACGCTGCTGACCCGGACCCTGCACAACCGGGAATTCGACATCAAAGGGGAGAAAATAAAAATCAGCAAGGTGCAGGTGCGCGGGCTCGATCACTACCGCGTCGAATTCAAGCTGGTATTCACGGGTACGAAGCGCGGAACGCTTATCCTCTCTGGCACCCCTGAGCTCGACCTGCAGCAACAGACCATTTCCGTACCCGACCTCGAATTCGACCTCAACTCTTCCAGCCTCGTGTTACAGATCGGGAAAACATTTTTCAGCCAGCGAATACTCGACAACCTCCGCAGCCAGGCGAAAGTGGACGTTCGCGACCTCTATTATAAAAACAAGGCAAAGATCGACGCACAACTGAACCGGTCCGTCAGCACGGGAATCGACCTGGAAGGCAATACAAACCAGCTTCGCCTCAACGGGCTCATCATCAACAAAGACAATGTGCAGGTACAGGCCTCGGTAGCCGGGAACATCAGCCTGCTGATCAGCGAGGTACCCGGCTTTTAACGGGCATCGAACCAAAGCGGCGTTTCATCATTCCAGTCGCCGTTGTAATTGATGAAGAGCTCCTCGCCGGCGTTAATGGCGCGCATGGCCGTTACTTTTATCATCGCCGCTTCAAAATCCATTTCGTATTCGCAATTACTCTGATACGAATGATTGTACAGCGGTATATAACCCAGCGCCATACAGCATTCGGCGCGGTCATATCCCCATTCGAAAATATAATCGTGCAAAACGGTTTGGTCGAGGCGCGCGCGATCGGCCGCAGGCAATACAATCACCGGGCTGTACTCCACCACGGTACCCGCGGTGATAAACGCAGTGGTATATACGCCCCGGCCCATCGCGGCCGTAGGCACTATCACCAGGCATGGCAAAATCATGCTGCAATATAGGCCCGAGGCTGTACATTT
>JAKPBL010000451.1 GCA_029778965.1 Bacteroidota bacterium | reverse complement strand
AAAGGAGCTGGTCGGCGGGCGACTGGTAATCGCCCAGTTTCAGATCAAGTAGCTTGGTGTACAACATACGGGTGCGTGCAATATTACATTATTTTCGGCCATATGTCTGCCCGTGTTGTCAATACAGATCTGCGGCTATCGGTGTCGTACCGGCAAATCGTTTCGATCGCCCTGCCGATCAGCTTTTCCATTTTCGTACCGCAGATCAATTTCATCACCAATAACATCTTTCTCGGCCGGCTGGGCGAAACAGCGCTGGCGGCCGCAGGTATCACGGGAGTGTATTACCTGATCTTTGCGGTCATCGGCCAGGGACTGAACAATGGCTTGCAAGCCATGATCTCGCGCCGCGCCGGGCAGAACCGCCACGACGAGATCGGGCGCCTGTTTGCCCAGGGACTGTATCTCGCACTGGCGCTGGGCCTGGCGGGCATCGCGCTCACCTGGTTCGTGGCGCCGCTGGTGCTGAAGGCAAGCCTGCGCGACCCCGATATGGTGCACACCTGCGTGGATTTCCTGCGTATCCGCATTTTCGGCCTGCCCTTCTTGTACGTTTACCAGATGCGCAATGCGCTGCTGGTCGGCACCAACCAGGGCCGCTTTCTCGTATGGGGTACGGCGGCCGAAACCCTGGCGAATATCGGGCTCGACTATTGCCTGATCTACGGCCGGTTCGGCTTTCCGGTGCTGGGTTTCAACGGGGCAGCCATCGCTTCTGTTATTGCCGAGGCGGCCGGTATGGTGGTGGTATTCGCCGTGATAGAATGGAACGGCATCAGCAGGCAATTGGGATTGTATAAAGACCTCCGCCTGCATCCGCCTTTGGTGGGCAACCTGCTCACACAATCGGCGCCGCTCATTTTTCAATATGCCATTTCCATTTTTAGCTGGGAATATTTTTACATCCTGATCGAGCACTACGGCACGCGCGACCTTGCCATCAGCAATACCATGCGGAATATCTTCGGCCTGTTCGGGGTATGCACGTGGGCCTTCGCCGCTACCACCAATACCATGGTCAGCAATATCATCGGCCAGGGCCGGTCTGACGAAGTGGAGAAGCTGATCGGCCGCATCGTGCGGCTCAGCTTCAGCATCAGCGTTTGCCTGGCGGTGCTGCTCAATATTTTTCCAACGTTCTTTCTGCGTATTTACGGGCAGGGCGATGCGTTTATAACAGCAGCCATACCGGTTATCAGGGTGGTGTCGCTGGCCCTGCTGCTGATGAGCATGGGTACCATCTGGCTGAACGCGGTTACCGGCACGGGCAATACCCGCATCAACCTGCTGATAGAGCTGGTGGCCATTACGGTTTACAGCCTGTACGTGTACCTGGTGCTGCACGTTTACCGGCTACCCATCGCCGTGGGCTGGATGTCTGAGTGGCTGTACTGGACCGTCATGTTTTCGCTCGCTTTCCTGTATATCAAAAGCGGGCGCTGGCGCGGAAAGCAGATCTAGTGGTCAAATGCCCGCGTCACGGTGATGCCTACCCTGCCCTGGAACCGGGTGATAGCCGCATTTAGTTTATACATTGTCAGGCTGATCTCTTCCACTTGGGGATATGCCTGCTTTATGTCTTCGCTGATCGCATAGGCCAGCGTTTCGAGTATGGGTGTGGGCTGCTCCATCCGGTCGCGCACCAGGTGAACCACCGTTTCGTAATTGACCAGGTGCCGGATATTGGTCAACTGCGCAGCTTCCGCGCGGTAGCGGATATCGATACTGAGCTCAAACTCGTTGCCCGTTTTTTCTTCGCCTTCATACATGCCATGAAAGCCGTGAAAAAGCAGCTTGTGCAGGTGCACCGATAATATAACAGGCATGTATAACCGAATTAGATATGACCGAGTCCCGATAAATAACGTTCTGCATCCAGCGCCGCCATGCACCCGCTGCCGGCGGCGGTTACCGCCTGGCGGTATATTTTATCCTGC
>JAKPBL010000158.1 GCA_029778965.1 Bacteroidota bacterium | reverse complement strand
TTTCCCGCGGCGATTTATTACCCGGTTGACAATTTTTCATAACTTATGGAAAATGATCGAATTAAGGCCCATATTGCCTACCCTGGCAGAAAACCCGGTGTTTGCTGCCAATCCCGATTGTGCCGAAACCCTGCAAATGAGCATCGATTATTACCAGACGATCGGTTACCATCCGCCCTGGATAGGCTATTATGCATATCTCGGCGACAGCCTGGTGGGCAGTGCGGGATTCAAAGGCAGGCCGGTCGATAACAAGATCGAGATAGCGTACGGAACTCTGCCGGCATTCCAGCGCCAGGGCATTGGTACGGAAATTTGCAGGTGCCTGGTATTGCTGGCCAGGGCCACCGACCCCCACGTTCTCATTACAGCCCGAACATTGCCTGAAGAAAACTATTCCGTCAAAATTTTACGGAAGAACCATTTCAGGCTGTTCGGCGAGGTTTGGGACAAAGACGATGGTCGCGTGTGGGAATGGCACTACGAAGAAAAAGCAAATGGCTTTTAAGAAGTGGCTGGATAAATTGCAATGGTTGTCGCGGGAAAGCCCCGTTTTATAGCAAAGGCCCTGCAGCACCGTCTTCCGCCACCTATCTTCGAAGCACACCAAACTTGTATCGCTATCGGCGTATATCTACACTTTTCTGAACGTTAAAAATGTATAGATATGCGCTACCCTTTCTCCTTCTTCGCCCTGCTCGGCTGCCTGTTAACCGCCTGTTCCAAGGAAGACGCTGACGCAGCCGGTACTGTTTCGGCGGGCACTGCAACCATTACCGGTGCGTACAGCTCGGGTACCGCTGCAGGTTCTGCAGAGACCTCCTATAATGCGGATGATATTCTTGCCAATAGTTCGTTTACCGATACCGTACTGATACAGTATGGCGTTACGACCACGGTGACCAATCCCCTCGAAAATAACGGGGTAGCCGTTACCGTTAGTGGCGATGACGTAACGGTGAATGCCAGTGTGGCGGGCGTAGTGTACCAGTTACAGGGAACGGCATCGGACGGGTCGTTGAAACTGTACAGCGACAAAAAATTTGCGCTGCTGCTGAACGGTGTAACGCTTACGAACAACGATGGCCCGGCAATCAATATCCAGTCGAAGAAACGCGCTTTCGTGGTGCTGGCCGCAAATACCAGCAACAGCCTGAACGACGGCGCAAGCTATACCGCGGCGAATGGCGATGAAGACCAGAAGGCAACGCTGTTCAGCGAAGGACAACTTATTTTCTCGGGCGCCGGCAGCCTTACCGTTTCGGGTAATTACAAGCACGCGATCTGCAGCGACGACTATATACGGGTGACCGAAGGAACCATCACCATCGGCAAGGCTGCGACCGACGGCTTTCACACCAATGAAGCGTTTATCGCCGATGGCGGTACAATAACGGTTACGGCGAACAGCGACGGCATTGAATGCGAAGAGGGCTATATTGTTGTCAACGACGGTCATTTTGTATTGAATACACGCGACGACGGTATGGCGGCATCTTATGAGGGCGCTGATATGGAGGTTGTTCCTTACGTGGTAATCAATGGCGGAACGATAGAGGTGAATTCGACGGAGGGCGAAGGCATTGAGGCGAAGAATGCTTTGACCATCAACGGCGGGAGCATCAAAACCATTACGGCCGACGACGGACTGAATGCCCGAACTGCCATCAACATAAATGGCGGCACCATCTATTGCCGAAGCACCGATAACGATGCAATTGATTCGAACGGGGAAATGACGATTACCGGCGGGCTGGTGCTCGCAGTAGGCGCGCGGCAGCCCGAAGCGGGCTTCGATTGCGATGCGCATACGTTTACCGTTACCGGCGGACTGATCGTAGGCATTGGCGGCGCTACCAGCTCGCCCACGGCCAGTATAAGCACCGTACCATCGCTGATCATGGGCAGCGGAACGTCGGGCCAGTTGCTGCACATCCGTGCAGCCGATGGCACAGAGGCGCTGACCTTCGAGGCCCCGGTGAGCTATAGCACGCTGCTGTTTGCGGGATCGAAGCTGAAGCAGGGCGATACCTATACGATTTACAGTGGCGGCACTGTGGAGGGCGGCGTGGCTTTTTACGGACTCTATACAGGCGGCACGTACAGCGGCGGAACGGCTGGCAGCAGCTTTACGATCAGCTCGGCGGTAACCGTTATCGGGGGCTCGGTAAGTCGCGGCTAAAGCCCGCCTGATTTACCCGGAAATAGCAAGGGCGGGAAAAGCGTTAAACCAGCGAAAACGCCCGAAAATCGACGATTTACGGCGGATAATCGAAGAGATTCTCCCCGGCCGGGGATATGGACCATCTTTGTATTGTCAAACGAACGAAATCCTATCCCCTGGAAAACCGATGATCCCAATCCTCTGAAAGCCGTAGATCCGATCTTTTGAAAACCGTAGAAATTCACGCAGAAAAATTATTGTCCTGTCCAGGTTCCATGCAAGTTCAGTAGAAATCGTCCCCTCCAAAAGATTTAACCGCTCCCCGTCCAGGAGCGGTTTTTTTATGCCAGCAGATGGAGAAAGCCGGGCTGTTGGAAAAAGAAGCAGGAATTAATTTTGATAGTTAGGAATCCTAACTATATTTGTACCGGCTATATTGCCAGATACATTTAACCTACCAAAATGGCGAAATCTGTTTTTTACCACGCAGGATGTCCGGTCTGCGTAAGCGCAGAGCACGACATTATTAACCTTATTGGCGCAGACAATGTGGACGTAGTGCATATCGGGCAGGACCGCAACCGCATTGCAGAAGCTGAAAACAAGGGCGTTAAATCTGTTCCTGCCCTGGTTACGCCGAACGGAAACGTATTGCACATCAATTTCGGTGCGTCTGTGGCAGACGTAAAAGGCTAAAGAACCAGCCCCGCAAAGAGGATTTGTGGGGCTGGTTTGTTTAAATAACAGATCAAACCAACAACATGCAGGTAGCAGTATGGGATACATACGTAGCAAAAAGAGACGGCAGCACCATGCATTTCGATATAATAGTCCCGGCTGAGCTGAAAGCCGCTGCCGTTATTTACCAGTATGGTAACGAATATCTGAAGCTAAAAGGGCAGGAAGGGCAGCCATTATCGGCAAAAGAATGCAGGTTTTGTCATATAGAAACCATACAACCTGGCTGGGAAGAGAAGATAAAGCGAACGGGTTACTATATTTACGAGATGGAAAACTGTTGCTGATGAGTAAATCGGACTTTAACCTTTCCCATCAGAATAAAAGCATAGAAAGCAAAATTGTTGCTTCCCTGGAAAGAATCGCCCAGGCTTTCCGGGTATTGCTCTGGCAGGAGGGAAAGGAGTTTGCGCTTACTCCCATCCAGGTACAGGTGTTGATTTTTCTTTATTATCATAGCGATGAAAAATGCAAGGTGAGCTACCTGGCCCATGAATTTAATATGACCAAAGCCACCATCAGCGACGCTATTAAAGCATTGGAACAGAAAAAGCTGATCACCAAAAAACCTGAACCGCACGACACCCGTAGCTATATTATCGGGCTAACTGCCCATGGAGAAGCCGTTGCCGTCAAAACCTCGATGTTCAGCAAGGAAATTTTCAAGCCGGTTGACAAACTACACCCCGACGACAAGGAAAACCTGTTATTAAGCCTTCTGGATATTATCCGCCACCTGAACCGGTCGGAAGTGATCACCATCCAGAGAATGTGCCTGACCTGCGCTTATTATCAGTCTTCTCCCGGCGGACAAAAGCATTTTTGTTCCCTGCTGAATCAACCCCTGCGAACAAGTGACCTCCGGGTCGATTGCCCTGAACACCTTGCAAAATAGCCCCGGGGAAACACCGGTGCTGTACCCAATACAATATCTTAAATCGTATCTTCAGTAGTCGATAAATCTCCTGTACGATGAACAATACCCGGGTCTTTAAAATGTCTTTTGCCGGTGTTTATCCGCATTATATTCAAAAGGCGGAGAAAAAAGGCCGTACAAAAAAGGAGGTAGACGAGATACTGTGCTGGCTCACCGGGTACGACGCGCAAACATTACAGCAGCAGATTGACAATAAAACCAGTCTGGAGGATTTTTTTGCGCAGGCGCCGCAAATCAATTCGAATGTGTCGAAAATCACCGGGCTGATCTGCGGGTATCGCGTGGAAGAGATTGAAGATAAGCTGATGCAGCAAATCCGCTATATGGACAAGCTGATTGATGAGCTGGCCAGGGGAAAGGCGATGGAGAATATCTTACGAAAATAGCCAGCGGCTGCCGACCGGCAGGGTGCGGTTAACCTAGCAATCGTTGTATGTCTTTCTCCAATGCGGCTGGTGTGGTCGTAGGTGCATATCGTTTATAAGGCAGCCCCTCCCGGTCAACCAGGAACTTGGTAAAATTCCATTTGATGCGACTGCCTAAAAAGCCGCCCAGCTTCTTTTTCAGGTAGCGAAAAACGGGATGGGCTGCTGCCCCGTTCACCTCCGTTTTGGCCGTAAGCTGGAAGCTGACGCCGTAATTTAGCCGGCATACCTGCTCAACACTGTCGTGTGATTCGGGCTCCTGGCCGCCAAACTGGTTGCAGGGACACCCGATTACCACCAGCCCGCTGTCTTTGTAACGCTGGTGCAGCGCTTCCAGCTCCACCAACTGCGGGGTGAATCCGCAACGGGTGGCGGTATTTACCAACAGCACTACCTTCCCTTTGAAAGCGGCGAAGGGGATGGGTTGCCCCGCGGGTGTTTGCGCCGATAGCCCATAAAAAGTCTCGTTCATAACCCAAGGTAATAAAATGCCCCGACCAGGCCTGTATGCAACGTTCGCGACCACCGCCCTGTCAGGAATGAAAAACCTGTTATGCGTTTGCTGCTGATGGCCCTGGCCCTTTCCGTTTTCCAGTTTTCCTGCAAAAAAGATGACTCCTCCGGAGGCGTGCCTGTCTGTATTCAGCAGCGGGTGCAGGCTTTCTCTACCAGCGAGATGTTGTGCAATGATGCCCGGGTGGATGAATATTTTTTTCAGGCGCGTATCGTATATGTCTTCTCCTTCGGTAGCTGTATCACAGACGGGACCTCAGGGGTGTATGATCGTTCCTGCAAGGCCATCGGCTCCCTGGGCGGCATTGCGGGGAACACCACGGTAAATGGCGAATCATTTTCGCACGCAGTGCATATAAAAACCATCTGGAGCAAATAAGCAAGCTGGGCTAACACCCTTACACAAACGAAATCGGCTGGCAATGATCATCGCCGGCCGTTTTCGTTTATATGATACCAGGTTATCTTCCCCACACTGCCCACTTGGCAGTCCAGTCGTTGGTGCCATCCAATGCACCACGGTATGCAACTTTCTCAAAGAACGAATTGGTCAGGTCACCGAAGTCGAACAGGGCGCCTGTCAACACCGGCGATCCTGCCTTGGGCGCTACATTGGGCGCTGCATTGTTGAACGGATCGTTCAGCATCACATTGGCGCCGAGCACACTCTTGTAAGCGCCGGTGGTTTCATCGGTGATAGATTCAGTCGAGTAAGTAACACCGGGGATGGTTTTACCGGTTTCCACATCAATCACTTTTCCGCCGGCGGTGTTCAGGAAGCTGTTATAAAAAGCGCTGATGCCTTTTACATAGTAGCTGATGGTAGAGTCTTCCTGCAGGCGAAGTCCGCCTTTCTGTGAACCGATAACAATCGAGTTGGCCAGCACAAATTTGCTGCCTCTTCTCCAGCGCATACCCCAGCCGTAGTCGGCGGAAGTGCCGGCGGCATTGTTGGGTCCGATGGCGGTGAAGTTGGACATTACCGGGAAGGTAATGGGTGCGCGCGACAGCAGGAAGCCGGCGCCGGGGTTCACGTTATCTACCTCAAAGTTGTTGGATACGTCGCCGGAAGTACCTTTCGCATCGGTGAAAGCCGGGTCTTTGATGGAGATGGCGAACTGGATCCTGCCGCGGTAGCCGTCGTCCATATCGAAATCATCGTCGGCGCAGTTGTAAGCGATGAGGTGTTTGCAATTTACCGTACCGCCGAAAAATTCAAAGGCGTCGTCGAGGCCGCGCACGACCTGTACGTAGTCGATGGTAGTGCCTGAACCAACGGCATAAAGGCTTAAGCCATTCACCTCGTCACCGGGGTTAACCGCCTTACCGGCGTATTCAATACGAACGTATTTCAGCACGCCCGAGTTATCGGCGTCATTGGTGCCGCCGAAGGCGCTGTAAGCTGCGTCAACGCCGCCCTCGATCACACTGTGGTTGCCGTTACCGGTTGCCTGTCCTACGAGTACCACACCACCCAGGTCACCCGGCTGCTTGCTGCTTTCGTTGGAAGTGAATACAATCGGCGCATCGGCTGTGCCATTGGCCATGATCTTCGAGCCACGGTATATAACCAGCACACCGGCAGAGTCTTTGTTGGAAACGATCTTGGTGCCGGGATCAATGGTCAGGGTAGCGTTGTTTGTAACGTACACATATCCACGAAGACGATACACCTTGTCGGCCGTCCAGTGCTGATCGCTGTTGATCACACCCCTGATATCAGGTGTTTTGCTTTCCGGCGGCGTCGTTCCGCCCGGCCCCGGATCGGGTGTGTTGTCGCTTTTCGAGCAACCGATGAGGGAAGCTGCCAGGGTAAAAGACAGCAATGCCCCCGAGAATAAATTCTTCATGATTTTTAGTTGTATGATTAAAAATTTTATCTGCCGAAATTGTATTTAATGGCCAGCGTTGCTGTGGTGCCGTACCTGACTTTGTTGATGATCTTGTCGGTTGCGGCATTGTAACCGGTATTTGACGGATTCACCTCGTATTTATAGTACCACGAATACGGCTGTGCGAGCAGGTCGCTGATAGTGAGTTTCAGTTCCAGTTTCTTTTGCAGGAATGATTTCCCTATCTGCAGGTCAACTACATCACGGGGCTTCTCGAAAATATCCAGCGCTCCGCCGCCAATGGCCCTGAATTTCAAACGCGGCCCGATACGGTTGTATAGCAGGTTTACCGAAAACTGGTCGCTGTTATAATTGAGCCCACCGTTGATGAGATAGGGCGACTGGCCCTGGAGCGGGCTGTTAACTGCCTGGTCGCCGAATTTAACCGATCCCTTGATATAGGTGGCATTCGCATAAGCGATCAGCTTGTCGAAGAAACCGCCGTTTATGAAGCTGAGCTTCTTTCGCAACTCAAGCTCTGCGCCGTACGAAGTAGCATGTGCGGCATTTTCATAACTCAGCACATCATTACCCTTGTTGACCTGCTCGATGGGGTTTGTGAAATATTTGTAGAATACACTGGCTGAAATAATTTCCCCGGCCGAAGGGAACCATTCATAACGCAGATCGGCATTATTGGTTTGCGCACGGACCAGGTCGGGATTGCCGCGTACCACTACATAGTTGTCGTAGTCGAATACGCTGTAGTCTGCGAGTTCGCGGAACTCCGGCCGATTAACAGTTTGCGAGCCGCCCAGCCGCAGGTTGGTTCTGCTGTTAAGCGCATAGGTCAGCAACAGGGAAGGCAGCAGGTCGGTATTGTCGTATTTTTTAGCGGCCCTTCCTTTGGAAGTCAGTTGCTGATTGTATTTCTCCACACGCACCCCCCAGGTCAGCTTCAGGTTATCGTTGAACTGGTTGTCCAGCATCAGGTAGCCCGCGTTTAAGAGCGCTGTTCCTTCATAGTTGGCGGAATTGGTTTCTATATTGGCGATGGTAAGCCGGTAGTTATCGATATTGCCTGGAGAGAATAAAGTGCCGAAGCTGGTCTCTTTTGTTTCCCGGATGGTAACGCCTGTGAAATTAAGCGATGCATATCCCAGGGCATCGACCTCCACATTGCGGTTGCGGTAGTAGTTCATGGTACCCACTTTCAGCTTCTGCGAATGGCCGAACAAATCGAAACGTTTGGTCGCATTTACCGAAGCACCATAAATAGACTCACCCAGGAAAGAATATACACGCCCGGCATTGCGGATCTCCGGCGAATTTTCGTTGCTGAGCTTCAGGTAATAATCGCCGCCATTCTCAGGCGTGCGATAGCTCAGTATCTT
>JAKPBL010000448.1 GCA_029778965.1 Bacteroidota bacterium | reverse complement strand
TGCAGGCAGCGGGTATGTACAATACACTGATGGAATCGAATGATCCGGCGCTGATGATCGAATGCCTGAACGGCTATCGCCTGAAAGAGCGGCTGCCCGATAACCTGCAGGATTTCCGTGTGCCGCTGGGTATTCCCGAAGTGATCCGCAGCGGGCAAGACATCAGCATCGTGTCTTACGGCGCTACCCTGCGCATTGTACAGGAGGCGGCTGTTCAATTGGCGAAGGAAGGGATCGATTGTGAAATCATCGATGTCCAGACGCTGCTGCCGTTTGACCGCAACCAGGCCATTCTCGAATCGCTCAAGAAAACCAGCCGGATATTGTTTGTGGATGAGGATGTGCCCGGCGGCGCCACCGCCTATATGTACAACCACGTGATGGAACAGCAGGGCGGTTACCGCTGGCTCGATGTGGCGCCGCGAACGCTGTCGGCCAAGGCGCACCGGCCGGCTTACGCGAGCGACGGCGACTACTTCAGCAAGCCCAACGCAGAAGATATTATCGATGTGGTATCGGAGATGATGGCCGAATAACAATGCAATGAATGACTGGTTTCAGTCTTGACTACCTCAGTTTGCCAATGAAGGCTCCTCTCCGCTGCAAATGCCCCCGGGGCTGTTATGCCAGGTTGTGGAACACTTTCTGTACGTCTTCGTCCTGCTCCAGTTTGTCAACCAGCTTCAGCAGGTCCTGTGCATGTTCCTCCGACAGCTCAACGGTATTTTGCGGAATCCACTCCACTTCGGCGCTGATGGGAGTGATGCCCTTGTCTTCGAGCGCTTTCTGCATATTTCCAAAGTCGGTGAACCCGCAGCGTACCACCAGCACGTCTTCTCCGTTTTCGCCCGTGCCTTCACCCAGTTCTTCCAGACCGAAGTCGATCAGCTCCAGTTCCAGGTCGTCGGTATTTAATCCCTCGGGTTTCAGTTTGAATACCCCCATTTTTTTGAACTGGAAACTGACACTGCCCGAGTTACCGAGCGCGCCATTCCCTTTGTTGAAAACAGACTTAACGTTGGCAACCGTGCGGACATGGTTATCGGTGGCGGTTTCCACCAGGATCGCCACGCCGTGGGGGCCATAGCCTTCATAGAGAATTTCTTCGTAGTTCTCCATTTCCTTTCCCTGGGCGCGTTTGATGGCCGCCTCCACGCGGTCTTTCGGCATGTTCACCGACTTGGCGTTCTGCATGCAGCGGCGCAGGGCCGGGTTGGTATTGGCATCGGGCCCCCCGGCTTTAACGGCAATAGCGATCTCCTTACCAATCCGGGTGAACTGCTTGGCCATCCGGTCCCACCTGGCGAACATGGTGGCTTTTCTGACTTCAAATATGCGACCCATGGAAAATTGATTGTGTTCGGGCGCGAAATTAAAAAAAGTTTATGGTTTATGGTCTATAGTTTATGGTTGGTTACAGGTTAGGCAGTTTACCCGCACGCGGCAGCAACAATAAACTATAGACCATAAACCATAAACTGATTTCAACTAAAAGTAAAAGCCCCGCGTCAGCGGGGCTTTTACTTTTAGTTGAAATCCTTGCTTTGCGGCAATATTTCTCCCGGCGAATGCCCGGGGTTATTCAGCTTGCTCGTTTTGCGGCTGTACAGGAAATAGATCACCAGGCCGATGATCATCCAGATGAAGGCCACGGTGAGCGTTTGCTTGTCGAGGGCCACAATCATACCGGCGCAGGTAATCACACCCAGTATGGGCACCAGGGGCACCAGGGGGGTTCTGAAAGGCCGTTTGATGGTCGGGTCGGTTCTCCGCATGATCAGCACACCGGCGCTTACCAGCACAAATGCGAAGAGGGTACCGAACGAAGTAAGGTCGCCCGCAACGCTGCCCGGTACAAAGG
>JAKPBL010000446.1 GCA_029778965.1 Bacteroidota bacterium | reverse complement strand
CACAAGCCTTTTTCTGTCGAAAATGTCAGCAGCCTGCGACAGGCCATTGAAATTATGGCCAGTGAAAATGTCGATGTGCTGCCGGTATTGTCAAGCGAGCGCCAGCACATTGTCGGCATACTGTCTTACACTAATATTTTAGCCAGCTATAAGATGGGTGCTGGTGAGCATCAGCGAAATCGCCCGCCTATTTCTTTAAGAAGGAATAGTTTAAAGCTGCTGGTGCATGGCAAAAGAATGAAACGTTTTTTTGCGTCGGGGAGATGAGAACAGGCCTCTCTCCATACCGGATATACTCAACCGGAGCGAAGATAGTCTCAAGGCTGTTAAAGGCCGCGAAACGGACAGGGGCATACTGATGCAATCCTGGTATCAACTGAAGGATGCTTATTGTAGAGACGCTCATCGCATAGACTCATCTCTTTTTCACCAGCAAAAACCTCAGTATTATGTCGATTCGACAAGAATGGGGATCGTAAAAGCACATGGAGGAAATATTTGGTTTGAGAGTAAGGTCGGAAACGGGACCACCTTTTGGGTAGAGCTCCCTGGCAGTGAAGGGTGTGAAAAAAGCCTTGTAAGTTATTGATTTACAAGGCTTTTTGTGCCCAGGACTGGATTCGAACCAGCACGCCGTTTCCAGCACCACCACCTCAAGGTGGCTTGTCTACCAGTTTCAACACCTGGGCCCCGAAAGCGGGAGGCAAATGTAAGGAAATCAACTTTTCCCACAAGAAATTTTCACCCGTCAGGTGCCACCCGACGGGTGCGACCCGACGGGTAGTTCGATGCGGAAGGTCGTGCCCTTGCCGGGCTCGGAATGTTTTACGGTCAGCGAACCATCGTGGTACTGCTCAATGATACGGCGCGAGAGAGACAGCCCCAGTCCCCAGCCACGTTTTTTGGTGGTGAAGCCGGGATTGAACACCCGGGCGATATTGGCGGCTGAAATTCCCTTGCCGGTATCGGTGGTGTCTATGATCACCCGCGCACCCTGCTGCCTGATATCGATCGTGATTTGGCCGATACCCTCCATGGCATCCAGCGCATTTTTCAGCAGGTTTTCTATTACCCAGTCGAACAGGGTGGGCGAAAGGGGCAGCGTCAGCGAGGGGGGGGCGTGCAATTCAAACCTCACTTTCTGCGATGCGCGCCTTTTCACGTAATCGGTCACCGCGCCCACCTGCGCCACCAGGTCGGTCGGCTCCAGGTGCGGCGTGCTGCCGATCTTGCTGAAGCGGTCGCTCACCAGCCGCAACCGGTCCACATCTTTCTCGAGCTCACGCGTAATTGTTTCTTCCTGCCCCGAGCTTTTCAACATTTCCACCCAACCCTGCAGCGAGGTAAGCGGGGTGCCCAGTTGGTGCGCGGTCTCTTTGGCCATCCCCGCCCAGAGCTGGTTCTGCGCCGACCGGTGCTGCGTGGTAAGCAGCAGCAACAGCAGTAACAGTAATAGTCCCACGATAAAAAGCTGCACGATCGGGTAGTACCGTACTTCCGCCAGCAGGCGTGTATTGCCGTAATAGTATTTATTCGCCATATAAGGCGCTTCGCTCAGCACAATCACCAGCGGCTCGTTGGCTTTTTTGAATTCGCGCAGCTTTGCAGGCAAAAAGCCGCGGTCGGTTTCGGCCTGCATGGAGTCGAGATTGATATAGCTCACTATGCTGTCGCGCTCGTTGGTCTCGATGATAGGAATCGAAGTCTGGTCGTTCCGGATCATATTGGGCAGCAAGAGCGACTGGTCGGGGTTGTCGAATATCGCTTTGCTGGCCGCTACCCATAGCTCTACCTTGTTCCTTTCTTCCCGGGCGATCTTGCCTGCCAGGTAACGCGAATAAAAGATGGTGCCGGTTACGATACTGAGGGCAATCAGCGTTAACCACAGGCGCCAGTTGGAGAGAAAGGAGATCATCCGACTAAATTAGGTATTCGTATTAGACGGTTACTGTATTTTTGGCCCCTAATTTTTATCGTTTGTCCGCCCGCATAGCTATCGTCATATTGAACTGGAACGGCCGCCGCCACCTCGAGACCTTCCTGCCACAGGTGATCGCGTACAGTACGCCACTGGCAGATGTTGTTGTGGCCGACAATGCATCGACCGACGATTCGCTGCCCTGGCTTGCGGCCAACCATCCTTCGGTGCGCATCCTGCCGCTGCCTAAAAACCATGGTTTTGCGAAAGGGTATAACGAAGCGCTCAAGCAGCTCGATCACGAATTTTTCTTATTGCTGAATTCGGATGTGGAAGTGACGCCGCAATGGCTGGAGCCCATGCTCGAATGGCTCGACAGCCATCCGCAAACAGCGGCCTGCCAGCCCAAGATCAGGATGTATGCCCATAAACAGTCATTCGAATATGCCGGCGCTGCCGGCGGATGGCTGGATCATTTCGGTTATCCATTCGCGAGAGGAAGGATCTTCGATTTCTGCGAAACCGATAACGGGCAGTACGATGATATAGCGCCGATATTCTGGGCCAGCGGTGCAGCTATGCTGGTGCGTGCAAAAGCCTTCCGTGAGGTGGGTATGTTCGATGAATTTTTCTTCGCCCACCAGGAAGAGATCGACCTGTGCTGGCGGCTTCAACTGGCCGGCTGGAACATTATGGCGGTGCCGCAATCGGTGGTTTACCATGTGGGCGGCGGTACGCTTCCCAAGGGCAACGAATGGAAGGTATTCCTGAATTTCCGCAATAACCTGGTAATGCTGGCCAAAAACCTGCCTTGGTGGCAGGTAATGCTGAAAATTCCATTGCGCCTGCTGCTCGATGCGGTTTCTGCCTGGAAAAGCCTTTTCGGAAAACAGGGCATTTATTTTAAAGCCATTCTCGAAGCGCATATTGGCTTCTTCGGGTGGCTGCTGCTGCACCGGCATCGATCGGTATTCCCGAAAAAACGCCATAAACGCCTGCAGGGATGGTTTCGCGGCAGCGTGGTATGGCAACATTTCGTAAAGGGAAAGAAACAATTTTCCGAAATTGTACCCTGAACCTTATTTTTGCGATGCAATCATTATAACTATGGCGCACGATCACGTACAAGACTGGGAAAATCCGCAAGAAAAAGACTTTGCCCATAACTGGGTAAACTCATCCACCTTTCTGTTCTACCTGCAGGTGTTTTGTATCCTGGCGTTCGTACTGGGAGGTTGTTACGGACTTTATACCCATCGTTATAAAGGCCATCCGAAAGTGAACGTTCCGGCGAACACAACGTTCACGCCTACCTATAAATAGGAAAAAACGCGGGAAAAATTTGGCAGAAAAGCCAGAGTGCTTATCTTTGCCATCCCAATTGAAAAACAGCTCTTTAGAAACAAGCGGAAGTAGCTCATTTGGTAGAGCACAACCTTGCCAAGGTTGGGGTGGCCGGTTCGAGCCCGGTCTTCCGCTCACTTCGAAAAAATTCCAAACGCTTCGTTTGGAATTTTTTTTTGCCGGATATTTGACCGGTAATCAGCACTGCCGGCCCGGGTGGTGGAACTGGTAGACACGCAGGACTTAAAATCCTGTTCGCCGAAAAAGCGAGTACGGGTTCGATTCCCGTCCCGGGCACCAGCCGACCACATGGTCGGCTTTTTAGTTTGCCACGATTATCAATAAATTTGGACATATGCATTTTGCGCGAAGTGTACCAATTCTTTATTCCAGCGATGTTGCGCGCAGCCTTGCCTATTACCGGGATATATTCGGGTTCGACCAGGTATGGGATTGGGGCGACCCACCCACTTTCGGCGGCGCCGGCAAAGACAATGTAGAGGTCTTTTTCTGTAAGGAAGACCAGGGGCGGCCCGGAACCTGGTTGTCGGTTTTTGTAAGCGATGTGGATGCACTTTATGACCGCATTGTACAGAATGGCGGTAACGTGCTTGTGCCACCAACAGACCGGCCGTGGAATGTGCGCGAAATGCTGGTGGAAGACCCTGATCAGCACAAAATTCGCTTTGGGTCTGGCATCCAGTTTGGACATGAGCGGCAACCGCTATCAGCGCCGGTTGATATTCTTGACCGTAAGCCTACGGTAGAAGAGCAGGATATGCTTGTAGAAGCAGTCGGCTGGAAGAATGACCGTGAACCGGTGAAGGCGGCAAGACTCGACGCGGCTGTATTTGGCGTAGTGGCGCAATACGAGGGTAAAATCGTCGGTTGCGCCCTGGTGACTTCTGATGGCGCCGGACTTTACTACATTAAAAACGTAATCGTATTGCCTGCATTCCAGTCAAACCATATCGGTGTTGCGCTGATGCAGGCTGTTACCCGCTGGCTCGACGCAAATGCAGTGGCAGATGCAACCGTTGTATTATATACCGGTGCTAACCTGAGTGCGTTTTATAGTCGCTTCGGCTTCAGCCCCATGTTTGGCATGATGCGGAAAATGGCCCCTGACAGGTTGCCCTGACCATCAGCGCAGATATACTTTTTTCCCCGTTCGCGCAGATTCACTCGCCGCTTCAAGAATTCTTACCACCAGCAGGTTGTTTTCCAAAGAGCTTAAATCGTTCCGGTCTTTTATTTTTCCTGCCAGGTAATCGCGCAGGTACACCAGGTTGTCGGCATAGGCAGGTGCCTTCGTGTCTACCTGCTCATAGGCCGATCGCAACCGCCGGCGTATATGATTGCCATCCTGCGCCTGCAGGTAACCGCCGACGCCGAACACTTCCAGGTCTTTGATCGAATAAGGCCAGTTCCAACTGGCTTCGATGATACCGGTCGCATTGGGGTATTCCAGCACAATCACCGCATCGTCATCCACTTTCGGATATACTTCGGGCTTGATTCGTTTAATGGTAGCCGTTATTGCAAGGGGCGCCTGCCCGCGCATCAGCCAGGTCATCAGGTTGGCGCCGTAGCAGCCGAAATCGCGCGAGGCGCCGCCACCATTGAGCACGGGGTCGGTCAGCCAGGCCAGGACTTCCGGGCTGCAGCCGATTTCTTTTGGTCCCTCGTGGCCGTCGTGCACCACCATTTTCCGAATGGCGCCAATGGCCTTGCCGGTATGTACATCTCGTACAATTGCTGGTTGCTGGCATACCAGGTGGTTTCATAATTGGTCAGTACCGGCACGTTATAGCGGCGGCTCAGCGCTGCTATTTTCTCCGCATCTTTCACGGTGGTGGCCAGGGGCTTTTCCACCATTACCGGCACGCCGCGCGGGGCGCAGGCCTCCACCACGTCCAGGTGGGCGGCAATGGCGTTATAAGCCAGCACGGCATCGGGCTTTTCCCGGTCGAGCAATAACGCGAGATTTGTATGAAACAACGTATCGGGCAATGCATACGATTTCTTGTAACGCGCCACCAGGCCGGCATCGGTTTCAACAATGCCGGCGATGACTACTTCGCCGCGCTTCCACTGGTTCATCACCTGGTGAGCGTGATCGTGGCTGAGGCCGGCAATGACCACTTTCAGCAATTCCTGGGCGCCGGCAGGCAGTACGCATGCGCAGAGCGCGGCCAGTACAATGAACTTTCGCGTCATACGATTGTTTTACCCTTGAAAGATATCTATAAATCGACGTTTATGATAGAACAAAAACCATTGGGCAGCCAGGGGCTGGTTACTTCGCGCCTGGGGCTCGGCTGTATGGGCATGAGTGAATTTTATGGTGAAGGCGACGACGCGGAAAGCCTTCGCGTGCTCGACCGGGCAGTAGAGCTGGGTATTCTTTTCTGGGATACCGCCGATATGTACGGTCCGTACACCAACGAAACGCTGGTGGGAAAAGCGTTGAAAAAGCACCGCAACAACATTACCATCGCCACTAAATTCGGCATTACCCGCGAACCCAACAGCCTGTCGCGCGGCGTAAACGGCAACCCGGAATATGTACGCAAAAGCTGCGAAGGCAGCCTTCAGCGCTTAGGCATTGACGTTATAGACCTGTATTATGTGCACCGCCGCGACCGAAGCGTGCCTGTCGAAGACACCATCGGCGCGATGAGCGACCTGGTAAAAGAAGGAAAGATCCGCGGCATAGGCCTCAGCGAGGTATCGGTCGAAACGCTTCGCAAAGCCCATGCAGTGCACTCCATAACGGCTGTGCAAAGCGAGTATTCCCTCTGGTCGCGCGAGCCCGAAGACGGCATGCTGCAGGCCTGCCGCGAGTTAGGTGTCGCGTTCGTTGCCTATAGTCCGCTGGGGCGCGGTTTCCTCACCGGCCAGTTCAGGTCGCCCGACGATTTCGCGCCCGACGACCATCGGCGGAACAGTCCGCGGTTCCAGGGCGAAAACTTTCAAAAAAACCTTGAGCTGCTGAAGCTGGTTGAAAACCTCGCTGTAGAAAAAGGCACTACCACCGCCAAACTGGCGCTGGCCTGGGTGATGGCCCAGGGGGAGTATATCTTCCCCATTCCCGGCACCAAAAAGATGAAATATCTCGAAGAGAATGCAGCCGCGGCGAGCCTGACGTTATCGGCCGATGATCTCCGGTTGCTGGAAACTGTTTTCACCGGCAAGGTAGCGGGCGGACGTTATGCTGAGCATTTGATGGCTTCCCTGAACGGCTAAGGTCAGCGGGTATATTCGTATTCTACCTTACCCATGAGCTGCTGCCTTTTGTCGTACACCAGGTCCATTTTCCGCAATCCTCCGGGAGCGTACTGGTAGTACCACACCTGGTATTCGTTGCTGCCTTCAGGTACGATGGTGGTTTTTTTCAGTTGCCCCTCGGCATTGTATTCAAACATATAATCGGGCAGCAGGCGGTTGGCGCGCACATTGAACCGTACGATATCGGTCAACCGGCCATCGGTATCATGGTAATAGTAATAGGAGGGTGTGGGAAGGGTTGACCGCAATGTCTTCTCTTCGCCTACCCGGCCGTTCTCATCGGGCAGGAAACTGATCACACTGCTGTCTTTTTCATTACGGATGCGCAGCATCCCTTCGGGCCGGCCGTCGGCAGTATAGGTGTACAGGTGCGTTTCGGTAGTGGCGATATTATCCGAGCGGCTGGTGCTGCTGATGCCCACGAGCCTGCCGGCGGCATCGTACGAATAACGCGTATTGCCGACGGCATTTTCAGCACTGTCGGTGGTGCTGACCAGTTGCCCGTTGCCGTTATAGCTGGCCACCAGGTAGCTGTTGCCCAGCCCGGGTGTTTGTGTAACGGTGGTAAGTGTGTTGCGGCTGCCATCAAGCACCTGCTCGATGCTGAAGCCGGCCGCTTCGCCCGAATTGCCGTCGAAACTATGCAGCACTACTTTTTTAATGCCTGCGTTTTTCAGCAGCATAAACTGTTGAGCGGTTTGCCGGGTGGAAACCAGGTCTTTATAGTAGTACTGGCTAAGTACAGGGCGGGCGAGAAGCAGAAATAGGCCGAATAGGATATTTTTCATCTATTTTTATTCAAATTGCTGGAATCGTCAAAAACCGACGGGATTATATTCACGGCAAAGAAAAGAAAAAAGGATCGCCTTATAAAAACACCTGGATGTA
>JAKPBL010000106.1 GCA_029778965.1 Bacteroidota bacterium | reverse complement strand
CGCTGGGTGTGGAGCAAGCTCCACGGGCGGCAGCAACCATAAACCACAGACCATAAACCATAAACTTAATAGAACAGGCCGCTGGCGTATCGCCAGCGGCCTGCAAATATAGTTCAATGCCTAAAATTAAACGCCGAGGTAAGTGCGCAATTCTTTGCTGCGGGAATTTGCCTGGAGTTTGGTGATGGCCTTGTCTTTGATCTGGCGAACGCGTTCGCGGGTGAGATTGAATTTCTCGCCGATGTCTTCCAGGCTCATGGGGTGATCAACACCAATCCCAAAGAAATAGCAGATCACCTCTTTCTGGCGCTCGGTAAGCACCAGCATCGAACGGGCGATCTCCTGCGAAAGACTCTCATCGTGCTCGATGTTCTTGTCGGTGCGCTCGGCATTCGGGTTCTCGAATATATCGATCATGGTATTGTCTTCTCCTTCAGCCAGCGGCGTGTCCATGCTTACATGGCGGGCGGAAATGCCCATGGTGGAACGCACTTCGTCGAGATCCATATCGAGCAGATCGGCCAGCTCTTCGGCGCTGGGCTCACGCTCGAACTCCTGCTCAAGCTGGGCATAGGCCTTCTGGATACGGCTGGTCAGCCCCACTTTGTTCAACGGCAAACGAACGATCCGGCTCTGCTCGGCCAAGGCCTGCAGAATGCTTTGGCGAACCCACCATACTGCATATGAAATGAATTTGAAACCGCGGGTTTCATCAAAGCGATGGGCCGCCTTGATAAGACCGAGATTGCCTTCGTTGATCAGGTCAGGCAGCGAAAGTCCCTGGTTCTGGTATTGTTTCGCCACCGATACTACGAAGCGGAGGTTGGCACGGGTCAGCCGGTCAAGCGACCGCTGGTCGCCCTGCTTGATCAGGCGGCCCAGCCTCACTTCCTCTTCGGGACTGATCAGTTCTACCTTTCCAATTTCCTGGAGGTATTTTTCAAGACTCTGCGACTCACGGTTGGTGATCGACTTGGAGATCTTGAGCTGACGCATACTCATACACGGATGGTTTTAGGGTATTATAGCTTGGTACATGGGTTATTCCGCTCCTTAAAACGCAGGAAGGGGAAATTTCTTGCACAGAAAAAAAGATGCTTTGCCGGCAAGATTTCACAACTTATTAACAACCAAGCAAGTAAATGCATGAAATACCGCTTTAAATACCTTGATTTTCAGCAATAAAATGGCCTTTTTACCAATATCCTCTCTTTGTTTCCGCTTTCAAAAAAATACTCCCGGCAGAATTTTGCCAGTTCATTTAATTCTATATTATTGCAGCGATTGTACTCGTTAAGACAGTCACAGACAGGCAATGAAGAAACAACAGTATACGCTTGAATATCCGGTTAGGTGTTCCCCCAACATATTGTACGAATTCCTCAGCACGCCCGCAGGCCTGCAAGAGTGGTTTGCCGATAAAGTGGATGAGCGTGACCAGGTTTTCAGTTTTTCATGGAGTGGCTCTACCGATAAGGCCGAGGTGCTGGAAAGCGAAGAGAACAGCTTTATTCGCTTTCACTGGCTGCATGCCCCTAAAGACGAATTTTTTGAATTCCGCATCGAAAAATCAGATGTAACCAACCAGACTATCCTGGTGATCAACGACTTTGCCGAAAAGAAAGAGATCAAAGACGCCGGCCAGCTCTGGGCCTACCAGGTCAAAGACCTGTTTCATCGCCTGGGTAATTAAAAAACCGTGTTCAAGCAGTTAGATAAGCTCATCATCAAATCTTTTGTGGGGCCTTTCATTGCCACTTTTTTCATCACATTGTTTGTGCTGGTACTGCAATTTTTCTGGCTCTATATCGACGACTTTGTGGGCAAGGGGCTCGATATGGGCACAGTAGGCGAAGTAGTGGTATACGTGGCGGCGACCGTGCTGCCCCTTGCATTGCCGCTGGCTGTACTGCTTTCGTCGATCATGACATTCGGCAACCTGGGCGAAACCTTTGAGCTGGTGGCGATCAAATCGGCGGGAATCTCTTTGCTGCGTTTTATGCAGCCCCTGCTGTTCGTCAGCCTGCTGCTCACGGGCGTAGCCTTTCTCTTCAACAACAATATCATTCCCGTTGCCAACCTGAAGCTCAACCGCCTTAAATACGATATCATCAACAAAAAACCCGCCTTCGATATGCGCGAAGGCGCTTTTTATACCACGCTTCCAGGGTATGCCATCAAAGTGGGTAAAAAGGAAAAGGACGATTCAACACTGCGCGATGTTGTCATTTTCGAAAAAGACCGGTCGTTGCAGGACAATATCATCATTGCACGCAGCGGCATTATGCGGGTATCCGACGATAAGCGTTTTCTTGAATTCAAGCTCATCGACGGCTGGCGCTACAGCGAACGTGGTTCAAGAACAAACCTGAATACCGAATACATACGGCTGGGCTTCAAGGAATTCAAGAAAGTGATCGACATGAGCTCGCTGATGATGGCGAAAACCGACGACAGTCTTTTTAAAGACAATTACCAGATGCTCAGCATACGACAGTTGCACAAAGCAATCGATTCTTTGCAGGGCATCCATACCCTCTTCCAGAAAAAAGTGAACACCGAAATAAGCCCTTATCTCAGTTTCGTAAAACAAGTCGATACGGGATGGGTGGCGCCTGCCGGTACGATTACCCGGCCAGATTCGCTGAAAGGCATTTTTCCCGACAGCGTTTTCAACCCTGCCAATGAGCGGGTGCTCTCGCAATTATCGGTATTGAAAAGTACGATGGATATCAACAAAGCCGATTATGAGTCGCGCTCGAAAAACCTGCGGTTTCACGAAATCGCCTGGCATGAGAAATTCACGTTGTCGGTGGCCTGCCTGGTATTGTTCCTGATCGGAGCCCCCCTGGGTTCGATCATCCGGAAAGGCGGCATTGGCACACCGCTTGTTTTTGCCGTAATATTCTTCGTGATATTTTTCCTGTTGAATAATTTCGGCAAGAAGCTGGTGAAAGAGGCGGTGATGTCGCCCCTGTCGGGCATGTGGCTGGCCACTTTCGTGCTGCTGCCGATAGGACTGTTCCTGATCTACAAAGCCCTGCACGATTCGCAACTTTTCAACAAGGAATTCTATTACCGCCTGTTCAGGCTCCTGCGTCGTAAACCTGCAGACAGGTAACGCTGGCTTTACGCCCCATGCTTCTCATCGTTCGGCGATTTCTTTCGGCCGCGAACACAGGCATTGACTTTGATAAACATTTGTTTAACCAGTAAAAAACCCATTTGGACCAGCGTTGTGGCAAACAATTGGTAATTTCAGTTTACAAAATTAGTACAGATGAAGCCAGATAAACACTCCCGCCGCCAGTTCATCAGCACCGGCGCCCGGGCCTCGATCGCACTCGGACTGGGTGGATCACTGATCGCCGGCGCCACCCAGGCAGCCGATGCTCCGCAACCCGCCGCATGGACAGAAAGCCCCTTGTTCCAGACCCCTTATCACCAAACGCCCCTGCCTTATGATTACGGGGCGCTGGAGCCGTCGATCGATGCCATGACGATGGAAATTCATTATACAAAACATGCAGCCGCATACACCAAGAACCTGAACGAAGCGGCCGTGGCCGAAAAAGTGGATACCTCCAAACCGCTGGAAGCATTGTTGGCCCGCATCAACAAATACTCGGAAAAGCTGCGCAACAATGCAGGCGGGCATTATAACCACGAGATGTTCTGGAAAAGTATGAAAGCGCCCGCCAGCGACAACGCGCCGGGCGGCAGTCTCCAGGCGGCCATCGACAGTAAATTTGGCGGTTTCGACAAATTAAAAACAGTATTTGGAGATGCAGCTAAGGCCCGATTCGGCAGCGGCTGGGCCTGGCTGATACTGAAAGACAAAAGCCTGCTGGTCACTTCAACACCCAACCAGGACAATCCCCTGATGCCCGTTGCGGGAACAACAGGTATTCCCCTGCTGGGTCTCGACGTATGGGAGCATGCCTATTACCTGAAGTACCAGAACAAACGCCCTGACTATATCGGGAGTTGGTGGAATGTGGTGAACTGGGATTATGTGCAACAGCGTTTTGACACGGCTATGAAATAATGCGGCAGGAAGCAACGGAAAACCTGCGCATACAACGCTGGGTAGTATTCGTGGCGGTACTTTTATTTGCTATAAAGATACTCGCCTGGTTTCTCACGCAATCGGTTGCCATTCTTACCGATGCGCTGGAAAGCACCGTTAACGTCGTGTCAGGTTTTATCGGGCTTTACTCGCTCTATATCGCCGCCAAGCCGCGCGATACCGACCATCCTTACGGGCACGGTAAGGCTGAATTTATTTCGGCGGCCGTGGAAGGCACCCTTATTATCATTGCCGGTCTGTTTATCATTTACGAAGCCATCCGCCACATCGTTTACCCCCAACCGTTACAACAACTCGGCCGGGGTATGTTCCTGGTGGCATTTACGGGACTGATCAATTATATTATGGGCAGCCTGGCGATTCGCCGGGGCCGGCAAAACAAATCGCTGGCGCTCGAAGCGAGCGGCCGCCATCTCCAGTCAGACACCTACAGCACCATCGGCATCCTGGTAGCTGTCGGACTGGTGTACCTGACCGGCAAGCATGTGATCGATCCCCTGGTGGCGCTCGCCTTCAGCTTCTTCATCATGTTCACCGGTTACCAGATACTCCGCCGGTCGCTCGCAGGCATCATGGATGAAGCCGATGAAGTGTTGCTGCGGCAGGTGGTTGACCTGCTCAACCGGGTGAGAAGCGTCAACTGGATCGATGTTCACAATCTTCGCGTGATCAAATACGGCAGCGTACTGCACATTG
>JAKPBL010000073.1 GCA_029778965.1 Bacteroidota bacterium | reverse complement strand
GGATCATCGGTCAGCACCTGCATGGCAATGGCCGGCGCGATATACAGCACATCTTTATCGGCGACCGTTTGTTCTATTTCCTTTTTGGTCAGCACCCGTTCGCGCAGCGCTTTGCGGCCGTCGTCGCCCATGCGGAGCACACGGTACCGGCCACCCGCGCCGGTCGTATCGAGCGCCGCCCGTTTAAAGCTGCTGTCGAGTGGCAGGCTGCCGCTAATGCCCAGGGCGGACAAAGCCGATGGCATCCATTTGCCCCGAACACGGGCCAGGTAGGTATTTTGCGGAATATAATCGAGCAGGTCGATACCCCTGAGCGAAAGTTTCTTTCTTTCGATGCTGCCGGGCAGGCCCGTAAAGCGGATGAAGTGATAGCTGTAGCTGCCACCGTCGATCATTTGCAGCACCGGCGGCGGAGCAGGCAGGCCCGGCCTGAAGAACACGGGAGGCGGCAACTTACCCTGCGCCGCCGTGGGGAAGCACAACAGTGTGTGAAGGCAGCAGGCCAGCAGCGCAGGCAGGATATAGGGCTTGACCATACAATTTGCTGCTGCCAATGTAGAATAAAAAAACCCGCTGTGCAAGCGGGTTTTTATTGTTATTCGGCGCTGTTTTCTTTTTTCTTTTTCTGGCTTTTCGGGGCCCAGATCGCCAGCATCCTTTTGCCTTCCATTTTGGGCATGCCTTCCAGCACGCCGAATTCAGACAGGCGTTCGGCAAATTTCAGCAGCAGCAGTTCGCCGCGGTCCTTGAACTGGATGGCACGGCCGCGAAACTGCACATAGGCTTTCACTTTGTTGCCTTCGCGCAAGAACTCTTCGGCATGCTTTGCCTTGAAGTTGAAGTCGTGGTCGTCGGTATTCGGCGTGAACCGGATCTCTTTCACCTCCGACTGCTTCGCCTTTGCCTTCATTTCCTTTTCCTTCTTCTTCTTTTCGTAGAGGAATTTATTATAATCGATGATGCGGCAAACCGGCGGATCTGCATTCGGCGAGATCTCGACCAGGTCCAGCCCCTGTTCCTGCGCCATGCGCTG
This sequence comes from Bacteroidota bacterium, assembly GCA_029778965.1. GTDB lineage: Bacteria > Bacteroidota > Bacteroidia > Chitinophagales > Chitinophagaceae > Flavihumibacter. The sequence continues at coordinate 546 of JAKPBL010000073.1, read as the reverse complement.
CGCATCCTGTATGGAATAAACACCAACCGCTACGTTTTCACCTACCACCCTTACCTGTGGTACGCGTATCATCTGGTTTGTACGGTGTTCCTGTTGCTGTTCTTTTTTGAACCTTGGATTAAAGCCTCCCCTGTGAGGCCGCGGTGGAAATGCCATTTACTGTTTTTAGTGAATAATTACGACTCGAAAATAGTGTTTTTTTATACTTCGTTGCTCCTGGTTGCAATCTCCCGTGAAATCACGGTCAGGAATTCGTCGACCGACTGGGTGCCGGTATCGCCCCGGCCCTGGCGGCGTACCGATACCCGGCCTTCCGCCATCTCCTTTTCGCCCACCACCAGCATGTACGGCACTTTCTGCAATTCGGTTTCCCGGATCTTCTTGCCCACCTTTTCGCTGCGGTCGTCGATGCCTACCCTCACCCCGGCGGCGCGGAGCTTTGCCTTTACCTCTTCGGCATAACCCACAAACTTGTCGCTGATGGGAAGTATGCGCACCTGCTGGGGGGCCAGCCATACCGGCAGTTTGCCGGCATAATGCTCCAGC
>JAKPBL010000441.1 GCA_029778965.1 Bacteroidota bacterium | reverse complement strand
CCAGGATATTATCTTGCTGGAATACCTATCTTCAAATCTTGATCTTCAATATGTCTTTGACTATGGCTTTCTATTGGACAGGGCAATAAAAGATGAAACGGTCTCTCAGACCTCATCCGGCAGTCTCGGCGTTTCTGCCAGAAATTTCCTCGAATGGATTTTAGCAAAAAGAAAAACAGAGTTAAAGCCCTACGTAGACCGTTTAGGCGCCGGTCGTGGTGTGGAACTTGTATGCAGAACCTATTCGTCTGATCCCAATACATCCAAGAAATTACTTGAAAGCATCTTTGAAATGTTCAAGGAGCCGGACTATGAAATTTATTATTTCATGAACCTTTGCGAATACGTAAAGGATATCCTGGAGGACGATCCTAAATTCGTGGGCGAAGTCTACTTGGCAATTTTCAGGCATGAAGAAACAAGCACCGAAGAAACCTTAATGGGATCTTCTGTAATAATGAATTTCAGAAGCAATAGAAGGCAGGATTTTGAAATGTGCTATTTCAGGCTCGTGCAGTTTTTTCCTACTTTCTTGAATGCCTCAGCGGAAATAGCAATTCCTGTAGGTTTGACAGTAGTTAATCTGGCTATCCTAAAAGATCGGTCAACATTTCTTTCGGACGTTGTCGAAATACCGTTCGATATCAATGGTAAAAAGTGCGTGTACATTCCAGACAATGCCTCCCTTTGGGCTGACCGCCTTAACTATCACAAGGCGGCGCAAATGGTGCCACAAATAATTGATCACTTTATTGAGTTATCCAAAAATGGAAACCAGGCTGAGGTAAACAGGTACTTGGATTTATACATACTGAACGCTAAATGCGGATTTACATGGAAACTCCTTATTGATTTCTGTATCAGTCAAATTGACAAGCTGGTTGAATTTTCCTTCCATCTTTGTATCGCCCCACCGCTGCTCCGTTATTCAGAAACATACTACGAGATCGGACAATTAATGGAGGTCGGAATTTCTTATTTCTCTGACGAGCAGATCAGGAAAATCGAGGAAACAGTGCATGAGGTATCGAGAATGCGGGATAATTCCGAATACCCGCTTTCAAGGTTTTTATCTCGAATACCCTTGGAACGATTACAGTTAAAAGAATCGCGGGACTACATCGAGCAACATGGTTCAAAAAAGAATGAAAAACCGATTGAATTTTCTTCATCAATCAGTGACTACTCAACTGAAATGTGGCTGGAGGATCAGAATGTAGACATTCAGCAACCAAATGTCAGGGATTTACTTGAAGGAAGAAAGAGTCTTTCTGAGTTTAATTCCAGGTGGCTCAACCAGACGCCACCCCGGACGGAATATGAGGGGATGATGCCTAAACTCGTCTCACTTTATGAAAAGCTGAAACCACAGATAGGAACGCTGCATAAAGAAGTCTCATTTACTGTATTAAACGAAATCGCTCACACGGCAACAATTATTGCAAAAAATGTATCATCGTTGACGCCGGAAGAGTTCAAAGATATTAAAGAAATCATCTTTTTTTCTTTCGGTTATGAATCTGAAAATGAAAAATCTGATGACGATGAGGCCTCCCCATCCCGGGGATATTCTCCAACCCCCCGGATAAACAGTGCTGAGGCGCTTGCATTGATCACTGCAAGAGAATCCTCTCCCGAAAATGTTAACAAGGTGATACAGGCGTTGGAACACCCCAATGGCATTGTCAGGTTTAATGGCTCACGCCATTTGCAGGACATTATAGAAAGTCAAGAGGCAACATTTTATCCACTGCTATTGCGTAAAATAAAAACAGAGCGCGATGCCATGATCGCCTCCTCTTATCTTACAAGTCTTTCACAAATTCCGTATGATGAAAAGAAGGCGAATGAAATCATGGAGGCGGGATTCAGTAACGAGCATTTATTTTCCTGGAATAATAGTTTTATTGAAAATTATTCATTTGTTGTCAGCTGGTATGCTATATCGAAGAAAAACAAAGCCGCAGATAAGATATTATTCAATGCTCATGAACGGGAAGAGTTTGCCCGCGATATCGTATTTCGTTCATTTGAAGATTTAAGGGTCAATTTGCTAAAAAACAAGGAAAATAACGACTATTATATAGACAGTACAATCAGATGGACACTAAACTATATTGACAAATATAGCGAGGAGCTTAAGAAATTATCAGACGCAGATTTTAAGCAGGAAAATCCAGTTGTAAAGAAATGTCTGAGTTTCTATGATTTCGTTATTCAGCGATCTTACTTTGCACTTGATAGTACAGTTCATGGGAATCGGCCTACAATTCAGCTTTCAGAAAAGGATTTAAAAAAACTTTACTTCAAAATAAAACCTGTTCTGGAAAAAATTCAACTCGTGTCCTCAGAAATTCAAGGGGGCGGACTGGTTACTGGCCACACAGCCCATTATTTTATTCAGTTACTGAACTTAGCGCTCCCTTACGATACGAAAGTGATTCTCAATATGGCCACGGAAATTACGATGATGGCTGCCAAAACCGGATATACGTTCGACTCGATGGCCATTCAGCAGGTAGTGAACATGACCGAGAAATTATTGGCAGATTACAGGCAATTAATTGCGGAGGATCAGGCTTCGTTTGATAACCTGATTAAACTACTGGACCTGTATATTAATTCTGGTTGGATTGATGCTTTAGAGCTTTTATGGAAACTGGATGAAATCTTCAAATAAGATGTATGACAAGCATTGAAGTTACAAACATCATAAAAGGCGTATTGAATCATATCCAGCCAGGTGCAAGCCTGGAAAATCCAAAGCTGGATTTTAAAGCCAAATGGTATGATTTAAAAGATGAAGAGCAAATCAATGAATTCCTGAAAGACTCCTCAGCAATTGCAAACACTCCGGGGTTGGATGGTTTCATTGTGATAGGTTATGATGAAAAAGCAAACGTTTATAGTCCGTCTGTCTTTAAGGATTGTAAACTGAAAGATGAAAATGAGCTGACCAACTTGCTTATTAAACGCTTGGATCGCAATTTCAGGATAGCCAATTACGACATTATTATTGACGGGCACCCCTTAAGCGTACTGCATATTCCGCCTTCTTTTGACAAGCCGCATGTCATTCGAAATTATATTAAGAACGGGAAGCCAACAGAGCACAGAGTATTTATAAGGCATGGAAGCACGACAAGGATTGCTACGAAATACGATCACGATTTTATGGCCTATGACAGGAAAAACAACATTCCTGAATATTCGGTTTTTATCAGTTCAAGCAGATTGTCGTTTTCTCCGCATCTCGGTCCAACCAATTTGGTCGACATGAGTGTAGGTCTGATAATTGAAAACGATGGTATAAGACCTGTTGCGATCAAACATATCAAACTGAATTTTGCATACAAGGATCTCACCAGGATATTTATTTCCAGAACAAACAAGGAAGAACAGGTGAACTCGAATATCGCTGTAAGCAATATCATCGTGCAGGCGGGCACCATAAAGAATTTACCTGGATTGCACTTCAGTGCCGAAAAATCCATGACCCATTCCGAGTTTGCAGAATATCAACTGTCATACAATCAGTTTGAAACTTTGGATGCAGAAATACAATTGAATAATGGGCGGACTTTCAAAATTAAGGTCGAAATAGAATAAAAGAAACCTGCCCTTATACAGATGTTTACCGGATACATTATTATGTATGCTATCCTATTGTGTTAACCGCCTGTCTTTTGACTACCGGGCGAACTCAATAGAAAGGATCGGTCCATCTTTGAATCATTGCCGTGGTTTAACAGGTTTCGGAGTACCCGATTAGTGTCCAATCGTAAGCAGGCATCTTTTATTAAACCGTTTTTCGAGGGAGTGTTGTTTATGATTATCGTGAATTCCATCCTCCAATAACGCCAATGAATAGCGTACACCTATCAATAAGTTCGAGCCCTCATCTCACTATAACAGCAAAGACGCTGATAAACAGCGTCTTTTAATAGTTGCGGACCGGACGGGACTCGAACCCGCGACCTCTGCCGTGACAGGGCAGCATTCTAACCGACTGAACTACCGATCCAACTCCCTCTAAGAGAACTTGCTGATTTCCAGGGTCGTTCCGTAAATTGGGATGGCAAAGATAACGGCCCGACCCCTTCCAAACAAAAACTTTTCGGTAATTTTTTTCAACCCTTAATTTTACAAAATCCCCCGCGGCAGCACGCTGCCGCGGGCCACCAAACCAATTACCAGCAATTACGCATATGCCGGAAGATAAGAACAGACAATTCCTTGAATTCGAGCGACCTATTAAAGAGCTGTTCGACGAAATTGAAAAATTCAAACAATCCGCCGAAAAAAACAGCAAGATCGACGTACGCCCCCTGATCGCCGATCTGGAAAACCAGGTGATCGAAAAGCGCAAGGAAATCACGTCGCAACTGACCTCCTGGCAAAAAGTGCAACTCAGCCGCCATCCCGACCGGCCGTACACGATGAAATACATCGAAAAAATGACGACCGACTTCATCGAGCTGCACGGTGACCGTAATGTACGCGACGACAAAGCCATGGTGGGCGGATTTGCCTCGCTCGACGGAGAAACCGTTATGTTCATCGGCCAGCAAAAAGGCATCAACACCAAAATGCGCCAGCAGCGCAATTTCGGTATGGCCAACCCCGAGGGCTACCGCAAGGCGCTCAGGCTCATGAAGCTGGCCGAAAAATTCAATAAACCGGTAATTACCCTGATCGATACCCCCGGCGCTTACCCGGGCATGGAAGCCGAAGAACGCGGCCAGGGCGAGGCCATCGCCCGGAATATATACGAGATGATCCGGCTTAAAGTACCGGTGATCTGCGTTATCATCGGCGAAGGCGCCTCGGGCGGCGCCCTGGGCATCGGCGTCGGCGATCGCATTCTCATGCTCGAGAACGCCTGGTACACCGTTATCTCACCCGAAAACTGTTCTTCCATTCTCTGGCGCTCGTGGGAGCAAAAAGAAAAAGCGGCCGAAGAGCTCAAGCTCACGTCCGGCTATATGCATTCGTTCGGACTCGTTGACCGGGTGGTGCCCGAACCCTTTGGCGGCGCCCACTGGAATTACAACGAAGCCGCCGCCAACCTGAAAGCGGCGCTGAAAGAAACCCTGCACGAAATAAAACAGGTTCCCGCAGAAGAGCGGGTGCGGCAGCGCATCGCCAAGTTCAGCAACATGGGCTTCTGGGATGAACTTCCCGTATAAAACGTATAATACGTTTAACCCGGCGAATTGATATTCGCCCTCCGTGCAGCACGCCTGCACACAACGTAAACCAACCTGATACATCAAACTTCAAACCTCAAACTTTCATATGTCTCTCCGTCAGACTCTCCGGGGCACGGGTGTGGCCCTGGTAACACCCTTTAACAGCAAACTTCATATTGACTATACAGCCCTGGAATCGCTTATCAATTATGTGATCATCAACGGCGTCGATTACATCGTATCGCTCGGCACCACCGGCGAAACACCTACCCTGGGCAAGGAAGAAAAGGCCGATATATTACAGTTCACTTATGAAAAGGTCGACGGCCGCGTACCCGTAGTGGCCGGCGTGGGCGGCAACGATACCGCTTCGCTGATCAGGGACCTGCATCATTTTCCGCTCGAAAAAGCCAGCGCCGTACTGAGCGCGTCTCCTTATTACAATAAACCCTCGCAGGAAGGGCTGTTCCAGCACTATAAAGCGCTTGCCGAAGCATCGCCCCGGCCGGTGCTGCTGTACAATGTGCCGGGCAGAACAGGCCGCAATCTTGAAGCGGCTACCACCCTGCGCCTGGCGCACGAAGTGCCGAACATCGGGGGCATCAAAGAAGCCGCCAATAACCTGCCGCAATGCATGCGCATCCTGAAAGACCGCCCCGAACACTTTATGGTGGTGAGCGGCGACGACGACCTGGTGATGCCGCAGCTATCGCTGGGCATGGACGGAGTTATCAGCGTAGCCGCCAACTGCCTGCCGAAGAAATTCACGCAGATGGTAAAAGCGGCCCTGGCCTTCGATTTCGTTGCGGCAAAAAAACTCAACGACGAAATGCTCGACGCCTACTACCTGCTTTTCGCCGAAAACAACCCGGCAGGCGTGAAGGCTTTTCTGGCCGAACTGGGACTTATTGAAAATTACCTGCGCCTGCCCATGGTGCCGCTCAGCGACGCATTAAGGCAGCAGGTTGTCGCATATTTGCGCAACTGACGTCGCATTAACATTGTATGTGGGTGGAAAATAGTATTTTCCACCCGCTAGTTTCCACCCATGTACAAGTGCGTGTTCGTTTTAGCGGCCTTGTTTTTTCCTGTGTTTTTCGCAGCCGGCCAATCCGCACGCGAAACCGCCAACCGTTGCGCTGCCGATACAAGACTGCAGAAAAAGTTGTTGGCCGATGCCCCTTTTCGCAGCCGGTACGAGGCAGACCGCAAGGCATTTGCTGCTTCCGTGCAACAACGCCTGCGGCAAAAGTCATTGCTGCGTGCTACGCCGGCTACCTATACCATACCGGTTGTATTCCACATCGTATTGCAGAATCCATCGTCGGTGACCGATGCACAGATCACCCGGCAGTTGGAGCAACTCAATACCTGCTTCGCGGGCGAAAACGACCAGTCGGCGCTCCTGGCAGGTTTTCGCGATCGCATCGGCACCACGGGCATCGCCTTTTGCCTGGCGCAGCGCACACCGGGTAACCTGCCCTCCACCGGTATTGTACGGTATACGACCACCCGGGCCAGCTTCGACCCCGACAGCGATGATATGAAGCTGAGCAACCGAGGTGGCGCCGATGCCTGGGACCCCGCACGGTACATGAATGTATGGATCACCAACCTGCAAAATGGCGTGCTGGGCTTCGGCAGCTTCCCCGGCGTGGATGAAAGCCGCTTCCAGGGTATTGTCGTAGCGCCGGCGACCCTGCCCGGCTCCGGCAACACCCAGTTCAACCAGGGTAAAACCCTGGTGCATGAAACCGGTCATTTTTTCAACCTCTACCATACATGGGGCGATGACGACGGCGCCTGTACGGGATCGGACGATGTAGACGATACCCCGAACCAGGCCGATGCCACTTACGGCACCCGCAACGGCATCCAGACCGACGCCTGCTCACCCGCAGCGCCGGGTTTTATGTACCAGAACTTTATGGACTATACCGACGATGCAGACCTGCTGCTGTTCACCGCCGGCCAGGTGACCCGCCTCGAAACAGCGCTTATTGCTTCCCGTGTGTCGCTGACTACTTCCAACGGCTGCGCGCCCGTGAACCTGCCCGCGCTCGACGGCGAACTGAGCTACCTGGTTGACTACAGCAAACGCGTCTGTACACCTTCGGTATCGCCTCGGGTCTATCTCTATAACCGCGGACTGCAGACCATCACCAGCGCCGTCATACGTGTTCGGTTGGGCGATACCGATCGTACCTTCTCTTTTACCGGCAGCATCGCCAGCCTCAGCGGCCAGGTCGTTTCGCTGCCTGCCCTTACCGTAACCGGGGGCGTCAGCACGCTGCAGCTTAGCCTCGAAAGCGTCAACAACGGTACCGACAGCGATCTCTCCAATAACCAGCTCTCCGCCAGCCTGCAATACTACCCCGCCGCGGCCATCCCGTTGCAGCAGGGATTCGAAAGCGGTGGCTTCCCGCCCACCGCCTGGGATACCCTGAACCCCGACAATGGCATCGGCTGGGCACTATATACCGGCGCAGGGTATGCCAGCAATACCAGCGTGCGCATGAACAATGCCGAATACAACCGGGTAGGACAGGTCGACTGGCTGCGGATGCCCCAGGTGAATCTCTCGGATATGGACTCCGCCTTCCTGCGCTTCCAGGTAGCCGCTGCCGCGTATTCATCGCTCAGCACGCCTAATAACAATTGGGATACCCTTGAGGTAATGATCAGCCGCGATTGCGGCGCCTCTTATACCTCGCTCTATAAAAAATGGGGCAGCAGCCTGGTAACCGTACCTACGCCCGTAACCGGGTCGTTTGTGCCCACGGCCACGCAGTGGCGCAAAGACTCGGTCGATCTTACGCCCTACATCGGTCAGGGCGACCTGCTGATCGCTTTCCGTCATGCCACCGGATACGAAAACAACGTGTACCTCGACGACATCAGCATCACCCCGGTGATCGTTGCTGCTAACCTCAAAGCGCAGGGCTTGCTGTTATATCCCAATCCCACCACCGCGCTCGCCCGCCTGCAATTCTATCCGCAACCCCAAAAGCTGAAGGCCATCCGGCTGTTCGATATGCGGGGCGCACTGCTGCGCACCTGGACAATCGCTGCGGGCACTGCCAGCAACAGCTACACCATCGACCTCAACGCACAGGCCGCCGGGATGTATATTATCCGCGCTTATTTCGACGATCGGGTGGAAACCCGCAAAATCATAAAGCAATAACATGCCGATAGTATATGCAATCGGTGTATTGGTAGATTCTTGCCCGCATTTTATTTCTTTTAACTAATTTTTGTACCATGCAAACCTCTTCGTGGTACACGTCGAAGCCGGCCATTGTGCTATACCATGTGCTGACCTGGATAGTCACGTTGTTCCTGCCGTATATCATGCGCACTATTCTCGACGAGAAGCGTGAAGCCAATTTTGGCGCGTACCGGGGCGGGTTTCAGAACGAACGCCGGTGGCAGCCTGATTCAGCCGGCCTCGCCCGCCGGCCCGCGGCGGGGTTCGGGGAAGGCAGGCCGCCGCACGCTGAGCGGCCGCCTTTCCCGGGTGAGGTGCCTGACAGCCTTCGCCGTGGCGACCGGCCCTTCAGAACCTGGGACCGGCCATTTCCCCCGCGGACGATGATGGACCCCAAATTCTTTTCGCACCTGGCGATGGTGCTCAACCTGGTCTGGATCGCCCTGTTTTACGTCAATGCCTACTGGCTGATACCACGGTATATCCGCTCCAAAAAATGGGCGCGGTATGCATTGTTGCAACTGCTCTTTTTCATAGCTGTTTCTTTCCTGGTGTCGGGGTTCCTGGAATGGTACATGGGTGAAGATCACCTGCGCATACCCATGCCATTGCTGCTGAATATTTTTCCGTTCTTTTTCATACAGGCGGGCAGCCTGGCCTATCGCCTGATCGTTGACCGCATACACGCGGAAAAGCTGCTGAAGGAAAAAGAGAACGAAGGACTTAAAACCGAGCTTTCTTTCCTGCGCTCGCAGATTAGCCCGCATTTCATTTTCAACGTGCTGAACAACCTGGTGTCGCTGGCGCGAAAAAAGTCTGACCAGTTGGAGCCGGGCCTCATTCGCCTGTCGGGCTTGCTGCGGTAT
>JAKPBL010000672.1 GCA_029778965.1 Bacteroidota bacterium | reverse complement strand
CGATCCAGTGCTTTTCGACAGAAAAAGGGGACCGACGACTGGGGGTCGCACGGGGAGCGACGAAACGGGAAAGGCGCGATCTTATCCAGAAAGCGAGCATAGGCGCAAATCCGCAGCCCACGGCCTCCGGTGGGCTGAATCGCCGTGCTGGCGGCCTTTGCGCCGCAACAAAGCCGAGTCCTCCGCTCGGCTTTCCCACGCTTTTTCCGTTACAATGCGCGGCAACCGTGTCTAGCCGAGGTACTCCATGGATATCATCGAAACCATCAAAGAACAGATCGCCAACAACCCGGTGCTGCTTTACATGAAGGGTTCGCCCAACGCCCCGCAGTGCGGCTTTTCCGCTCGCGCGACCCAGGCGGTAATGGGCTGTGGCGAGAAGTTCGCTTATGTCGACATCCTGCAGAACCCGGAAATTCGTGCCAGCCTGCCGACCTATGCCAACTGGCCGACCTTCCCGCAGCTGTGGGTGAATGGTGAGCTAGTCGGTGGCAGCGACATCATCCTCGAGATGTTCGAGAACGGCGAGCTGCAGACCCTGATCAAGTCCGCTGTCGGCAAGACCGAGGCTTAAGCCTGGTCTGACCGCGTAGGCTTTGCTGATGCCCGCATCGAAGGATGCGGGCATTTTTGTTTGTGCCGCTCTGCGGAATAACGCCGCTCGGCTGACGCGTTGATCTTTATGGTCTTTCCCGGGTCAGAGGTCGCGGTGAGGGTGTTTCCCTCTGTTCTGTTTGATCCCTTGAAGTGAGAGACGCCACCTGATGCCCTATATGCGAATGCTGCCCTTTCTGATCGTGCTGGCGGTCGTCCTGTTCAACGGCTTGAAGCCGGAACCGGTACCGCAGCTGTTCGATCAGCAAGACAAGCTGCATCATCTGCTGGGTTTCGCCGCGCTGGCGTTCACCCTTCGTCTGGCGTTCCCGCGGGTGCCATTCCTGTGGGGGCTGGGTCTGACAGTTATTGCGGCACTGTCGATCGAGATCGGGCAGGGCATGCTGCCTTATCGGACCGCCTCGCGCTGGGACATGCTGGCCAATGTGTTGGGCGTGCTGCTGGGCTGGGGCTGCTCGGTTGTGGCGCAGGGCTGGTGGCGTCAGCGGCTGGGCGAGCCGCTGACCGAGTAGGAAGCGAATAACCTGGGACGCAGTCCCTGATGAGAGTCCGGCGGCAATAAAAAGCCCCGGTATTAACCGAGGCTTTGAAATTTGGCTCCGCGACCTGGACTCGACAGCGAAGCTGAACGCGCTTCAGCGCGGCCCCGAAGGGGGGAGCGAAGCGAATAACCTGGGCCGCAGTCCCTGGTGAGAGTTCAGCGGCAATAAAAAAGGTTCTTCGCGGAGTCTGGGGGAAGAGCGAGTTGACAGTCAGGGAAGCAGGTAAATTGGCAGTCGCCAAACACACCCTTCACCTGTCCCTGCTGTCGCCGTGCATCCTATTGATCTTGCCGCTTTCTGGCCAGGCTACGACGCCGTTACCTGTCGCCCATCTACCGATAACACCCTCCTCATTGAGCTTGAACCTCAAGCCGGCTCTCTTCCTAAGTGCGGGCGTTGTGGCCAGTTCAGCCCGTTGATTCACGATCGCCGGATTCGTCTGGTGCGTGATCGTGATCTGTTCGATCAGCGCGTCCTGCTTCAACTACCAGTGCGCCGAGTCGATTGCCTGAGTTGTGGGCGGGTGACCGAGCGGATCGACTGGTTGGAGCCAGCATCTCGGCTGACCCAGCGGTTACGGATATGGCTCGAAAGCTTGCTGCGGCTGCTGCCGATCAGCCACGTCAGCCAGCTCACCGGCCTGCATTGGCACACCCTCAAAACGCTCGATAAACGACGCCTTCAAGCCGAGGTAGGCAACTTCGATTCAACCGGTGTCCGCCGCCTGGTGATGGACGAGTTCGCCCTGCACAAAGGGCATCGCTATGCCACGGTCATCATGGATGCCGAGCGAACGCGGGTATTGTGGGTCGGCCACGGCAACAGCCGCGAGGCGGTCCGCCCGTTCTTTGAATTGCTCGGCAAGCACTGCCAGCAGATAGAGGCGGTGGCCATGGACATGAACACGGCTTTTGATTTGGAGGTGAAGAAGCATTGCCCGCAAGCCGAAGTGGTGTACGACCTGTTTCACGTCGTCGCGCGCTACGGTCGGGATGTGATCGACCGTATCCGGGTTGACCAGGCCAACCTCCTGCGCGAAGACAAGCCGGCACGAAAGGCGGTCAAGCAAAGCCGCTGGCTGCTGCTGCGCAATCGCAACAACCTGAAGGACGGACAAGCCGTGCAGCTTCAAGAACTACTCGCGGCCAACCAGCCGCTGGCTACGGTCTATGTCCTCAAGGATGCGCTGAAGGATGTCTGGTTCGCCCCCAGCGTACGAGAGGGCTGGCGCCGCTGGCGAACCTGGTTGCGGCACGCCCGGGACAGCGGCCTCGCGCCGCTACAGCGCTTCGCTCGCAACCTGCGCAAATACGCCCGAGGCATCCTCGCCAGTGCCAACTTCCATATGCATACCAGCGTCCTTGAGGGCGTCAACAACCGCATCAAGGTGATCAAGCGTATGGCCTATGGTTTTCGGGACTCGGAATACTTTTTCCTGAAAATCAAGGCTGCCTTCCCCGGGAAAGCGCGATGAACCTTAAAAAAGGATGATCAACATGGAACCTTTTAGCTTGAATACGATTCTGATGGTGTTCGGCGGTGGTATCGTCGGTACCGCGCTGGGTGGACTCTGGGCAATCATTCTCTGTGCTTTGTTGGGTTTGATCGGTTGCGGCATTTTGCTGACCGGCGGCTCCGATTTCGTGCTGGCACAAATCGCTTTTGGTCCGATTTTCGGCCCGCATACCGGCGGTTTCGGTGCCGGTCTTATGGCCGGATGCTATGCGGTTTGGAAGAAAAACCATCCGGGCGGTTCGGCCAAGGATATCCTGAGCCCGTTGCTGCATACCTCCGGTGACGTGCTGGTCGTCGGCGGCTTGCTGTCGGTGGCCGCGCACCTGTTGTTGCAGGTGGTTGTGAAGATTCCGATCGTCAACCAATCCGATGGGATTGCCGTGACCCTGGTGGTCATGACCTTATTAACCCGTCTGGTGTTCCAGAAGGAAGGACCTCTGGGGCAGTCGGCCTCGATCAAGGAGCATGGCCTTTTCGGTACCAACAACTATGCAATTTCCTGGGCCGGGTGGCAGTCGCCCATGGGGAAAAATATCCCCATCTCTTTCGGTATCGGTCTGTTGTCGGCCGGCCTCGCCTGGGGATTTAAAACCCAACTCGATCCGTTGGTTGCCGCCGGGCAGGTTACGGGGTTGGGCGGATTCCTGGCCCCGCTGGTTATCGGCTGGATACTCTGCATCTTGATTCTGATCCCCCTGCTGGTGTCCACCGGAACCATTCAACAGATGCCAATCATGCACTGCATGGCAATTATCGGGGCCTGGACTTTCATGTATACTGGATCGATCCTTGCCGCCGGCATTGCCGGCGTGATCGCCGGGATTGTGCAGGAAGTCTCCGCCCGCCTCTTCTACAATCACGGCACTACCCACATCGATCCTCCGGCCGTCGCGATTGCGATCTGCACCCTGCTCGTAAATCTTTTAATGAAGCCGGAATTCCTTAACATGGCAGCCCTGTTCAAGTAGGGGATTTCTATTAATCATAGCGCCGATGCGCTACTTACCGCAGAAAGGAACAAAGCAATGGCTCAAACGATGAAGGCAGCTGTATGGCATGGCAAGAAGGATATTCGCGTTGAAGACGTAGCCGTGCCGGCACCGCCCAAGGCCGACGAAGTACAGATCGAAGTATCTTACTGTGGCATTTGCGGGTCCGACCTGCATGAATACCTGGCCGGTCCGATCTTTATCCCCACCGCGCCCCATCCCCTGACCGGTCACAGCGGTAAAACTATTCTCGGTCATGAGTTCTCCGGCAAGGTCGTTGCCGTTGGCTCCGCTGTTACCAACGTAAGGGTCGGTGACCTAATCGAGCATGAGTCTCATACGGATGCTCGGGTCGAAAGGGAATCCCCAGGCGAGTAACCTGTTTGCGGTGATCCATTAGCTGCAGGAGCAGAAGAGCATACATCTGGAAGCAAAGCCAGGAAAGCGGCCTATGGAGCTGTGCGGCAGCGCTCAGTAGGCAATTTTTCAAAATATTGTTAAGCCTTTTCTGAGCATGGTATTTTTCATGGTATTACCAATTAGCAGGAAAATAAGCCATTGAATTATTCTTCGAACATCACTGGAATGTAGACCTATTAGGAAAGCCTCCTGAATGGTCACCAGTACATTTTAATTTTGGAAAAATTCCTAATTACGATAAACAAGGTGTATATGCGTTTGTCAAAGGGGATTTAGTGACTTATATCGGTGTTGGGACTTCTAGAGGTGCTGGCCGTTATCGTGGTAATGGCTTAAGCGCCAGGGTAATGAAATATTGCCGATGGAATGAAGATAAAACTGAATATATTGCGATAGATCCAAGACTGAAAGATGCTGGATCCATCATTACAATAGGCTTTGAGCGTGATACGGCTTATTTAGCAAATGCCCTAGAAGTTTTTCTTATCTCTAAAATCCAACCTGTCCACAATGTGGTTAAAGTTGGTATGTAATTTCGCATAAGAAATTTTATGTTAAATGATTGTTAGAAATGCCCCTTGATCGAGGCATTTTCTATAAAGAATACTAAAAACTAATTAAAGCCAACCAAGTTTCAAAACAAGGCAGTTCTCAGCAATCATATTTTTAAATTATATAACTCCCAACTGAGCTTTTGCTCCAACGATAAGGCTTTCATTTTGAGTTTCTAAGGCAAATAAACCATACATCAAAGGAGAGGCCGCTGCTCTTTCTAAAGTCTGTTCATATAGTTTATTCCAAACTTTACCCCCTAGTTTTTCATACTCGATGATTAGAGTTTTGAGGCTTT
>JAKPBL010000666.1 GCA_029778965.1 Bacteroidota bacterium | reverse complement strand
CGCTGATAAAATTTTCGGTGGTGGTAGCCAGGCTGGCAGGGGAAAGTACACTCACACCGGGACTGGCGGCACCGTACCCCGTCGATGCAAATAGCTTGCCATCGAAATAACGAATAGCGCCGCCGTTGAAATCACGACGAACAGGGGCTATATCGCTGGTCAACGAGATGCTTACCAGTTGAGGGCCGATGTCCATATAGTTACCCGAGCAAAGCACAAACAGTTTTCCACCGCCCGCTGCCAGCTTAACCGGTGAGGTGCCGACCTTTATTTTGGACGTTTCTTTCATCGTCAGCAGGTCGACCACGGAAACGGTGGAATCATATACCGGGAAATTGAGTCCGCCGGAATTGGCTACATACAATTTATCGCCCACTATTTCCATCTGCTCGGGATTGCTGCCCACCGTGATGAACTGGTCAATCGCCAGGCTGGCCGTGTCGAGCACCGCCACGGTACCGTCGTATGAACTGATCAGCACTTTGTTTTTATAGGGGATGGCATATCGCGGCTGCCGGTCGTTGCCACCATTGGTCATCTCAATTTTTTTGATCGATTTGGCCGTGGTTGCTTCTGCCACTTCCACGTAGCTCGACACGTTCATGACGATGTAGAGTTTGCTGCCGTAGATAAGAATGTCATTGCCGGTATCACCCAGCTTGCTGCCATTGACGCTTTCATAAAAATCGGTGCTGGCCTTGCTGGTGCTGAAGTCGTAGTAAGTAAGTGTGGTATTGCCTTTGCCCCAGCCCCCTTCATTTAGTACATACAGGCCAGCCGTAACGGGCGTGCGCGTTACGGGAGTGTCGTCTTTGCTACACCCGGCCATAATAACGGTCATTGCCAGGGCGGGCACCATCCATTTCATCTTTTTCATGTGTATCAATTATAGTTGTTGAATTTGAAGTTGTATACTATAGTTGCGGCCGGGCATCGGGTAGTAACGTATTACGTCATAGCGGACGTCGAATACATTGTTGGCAAACAACCCGATGCTTGCCGAGCGCTGCTGCAGGTGGATTGTTTTCTTCAACGACAGATCGTTCGTCATCCATCCCACCACCTGGTTAGCAGGGTGATTGTCGCCGAGCACATACCGTTTGCCCGACAATATGGCGGTCCATCCGGCCGACCAGTTTCGCCAGCTTGCGCCCGCGAAGGCCGATCCGCTGTGGCGGGGCGTATAGGGCAATTCGTTTTTATAGGTTGTCAAACCGGGGTTACTCAGGTCAATGGCTTTTTGCAGGGTATAAGCCAGGCGTGCCAGCAGGGTCCATTCGCTGTTCAGCGCATAGCCTGCCTCAGCAGTGATATCCATTCCCCGGATATCGGCTCTGCCGATATTGAGCATGGTCCAGACAAAGAGGTTTTGTCCTGGTACCGCAATGATTTTATCGGTTACCTGGTTATAATAAATATCGGCGCTCACATCCAGGTAATCGCCGGGCTTTCCTTTCCATTGCCCGGTAAGGCCGAGATTGTATTGCCTGGCTTTCTCGGGTCGCAGGGCGCGGTTGCCGGTAAATACATAGTAGAGGTCGTTAAAGCTGGGCATTCGAAAAGAGTGCTTGTAAAAGGCGCGAATCAAAAACGGGCTGTTTTCGCGCGGGCGCCAGCCGGCGGCGAAGGTGGGAGAGAGCGCCTGATGATCGCCCGATGCAGCTCCGGTTTTTACTTTGTCGTGTACATAAGTATGCAGCAGCAGGGCATTCAGGTCGAGGCCGCGGTAGCTGTATTGGAGGCCGCCTGCGTTCCAGTTCGACCATCTTTCGGGAAAAGCGAAATTGCTCAAATCAGCCTTTAGCCAGGCATAGCTCAGGTCGCTTGCCCAACTGGCAGATAAGCGGTTGCTGATGCGATAGCTGATTGCGGCCGACAACCACCCTTCATTCTGTTGATAGTTGTTTTCGAGATAGCCGGCATTGTTCTGGAAAGAAGGATCTATGTATTTCGTGTATTGGTGATTGAACTTGCCGGACAGCTTTAGCGATGACCGGTTGCCGGCTTTTCTCCTGTACACGCTTTGCACGGCAAATTCATTGTCGGTAAGCCGTTGCCCACTGTTGCGGTTGTTGAAGAAGATAATGGGGCCCGGGAGTCCGCGTTCACTGCCGTACCACGATACACGTGATGCAAGGCTGCTGCTGTCGCCGAAAAAATGCTGCAGGTGAACCGCTGCGATCGTAGACCGGATATCTGCATTTTGCCGGTCGGCATCTGCGCTTTGATTCCCGTTTTCGATATGGTACGGATAATCGCCTTTGCTTCGGTTGTATTCAACGAGGGCGCCGATGCGGGTATTTTTCGAGAGGGGCGCTTTGACGAAAACAGAAGGTTTCCACCAGCCGAAAGAGCCGGCGTCGAGCGAGGCGCCCCACTGCCATTGCCGTGCCGTATCGGCTTGGTTGAAAACCGACTGCATAGACAATATTGCTGCCGATGCATAACTGCGGGCCGGCAGCAAAGGTGTTCGGTCGTGTGCCTGGTGCAACGCAATGCTTTCTATTAAACGCATGGAGATCCGCCCCAGGTCGATTTGCCCGCTTTGCATATCGGTTACCGGAACACCGTCGAGAAGCATCCCTGTATGCGAGGCGCCCAGGTTTCTGACGGAAATGGTTTTGAGTCCGCCGATGCCGCCGTAATCGCGTACCAGCACGCCGGCAAATAACCGGGCTGCATCACCCACCGATTGCGGGTTGATACGGCGCAGTATATCGCTGCCAAGTACTTGCCGGGGAAGGTTGGCATCGTACCGGTTTGACCGGGGGCTGACCAGCACGCTGTCGAGCGTGCGCCGGTGTGTGCTGTCCTGCGCGTGGGCGAAGAGCGGCAGCACTAACGGTAAGCAACAAGCGAAGAATATATTTTTCCTTTTCGGCACCGGTCATTATTAAACTGGCCGGGGTGTATAAATAGCAGGCTGGCTGTGCCAGTATTGTCCTGCCTGCTTTTCACCCGAAAGCGCAGCGATGAGTCAGTCAGGGCAGGTCTTCTGGCTTGTTCTTCTCAGCGGCCTTCCCGTTCTTTTCAGAACAGTGGCGGAGTGCTGATAACGACCGGGGTCGTGAACGTACAGCTACGGGGATAGCGCCGGATTCCAACCGGACTTCCCTTTTAATCCCCCGAAGGGGAACCCTGTTAACGGCGCGAAGGTACGTAAAAACGAAGGCCGGCATAGTAATTTCTGCCCGGCGCTGCATTGTAATAACGGCCGGCGGCGGCATTGATATCGTTGCCCAGGCTGTAGGTAATATTGAGCAGGTTATCGCCCCCGGCAAAAATATACCACCGGCTGCCGATGGGGCTGCCGGCCCGCAGGCCCAGCAACTGGAAGGGAGCTGCTTTGTTTGTATTAATGTCGTTGAGCCAGATAGGATCGGTGTATTGATAGGTAACCGACAGTGTTTGTCCCCGGACCATGTCAATATCCACCCCCGCATTTACCTGCTGTTTTGCCACACCCGGCAGGCGATTGCCCGACAGATCGGTGTCGAGCTGGCGGAAGCTGGCGTAACGGAAAGAATATAATGTGTAGGTCAGCCAGGGCCGGATGCGAACAGGTGCGTTGACAACCGGGTAACGAATGCTTATCTCGATTCCTTTCTGACGGGTGCTGCCGGCGTTCTCAAAATAGTCGGCGCCGCTGGCATCGCGCCGCTGCGCTATGGCATTGCGCAGGTTGAAATAAAAGGCATTGATATCGAACCAACCGCGGCCGCGCCAGAGGGTTCCGCGGAAGCCAAGCTCGTGGTTCCAGCCCCATTCGGCCTGGAGCGACTGGTTGATGATGCTGGTAGAAGGCAACAGCTCTGCCGTGGTAGGCGGCGAAAACCCTTTGGCTGCGAGCATATAGGCGGTGACAGGCCCCCATTTTTTCAGCAGGCTGAAACGCGGCGCCCATTCGCCCTTGTATTGTGTACGGAAAATAAAACGCGGATCGGGCGATTCATGCGCAATGGCCACTTTATTGCGGTTCCAGCTCAGTTCCGCGTCCAGTTGAAAACCACCGGGAAGCATCCATTCGGCGCGGCTGAACAGGAAAGCGTTGACGGGCTGAACGGCATCGCGCGATTGTATGGTGTCGGGCTGGCCGCCGGCATTGCCATACACGTTGATGTGGAAGCTGCCCTGCTGGTATTCGCCGCCGGCCTGCAACCGGAGCTTTGTATCTCCTAACGGTACCAGGTAGCCGAAAACCATTCTTCCACCGGCATGGGGCTCAGCCCTCTTTTCAAAGTTGCGGATTGCGGGGTTTTCGATCTGCGCATAAGCACCGTACAACGACAATAGTACCTGCATACGATCGACCGGCTGCCATTGCTGTTCGAGGCTGCTGAAGAACAGGCGTTGCCTGATGGCGGCGCGTGCGCCGTCGGCGCCGGGAAAAATGCCGGCCGCGGGGCGGGCCTGTTTGGGATTCTCCGTGTACTGGGCCAGGGTAAGCGCGCCGGGTGTTTCATACCACATATCGCTGTACAGTATTCTTGCAGCGAGACTGCTTTTTGCTGAGCGGTTCACCAGCGCCTGCCACGAAACAGCATCTCTTCGCAGGGAAGTATGGTCGCGGTAACCCGCAGATTGCTGGTGGTGATAAAGCACTTCGTTCTGTATGCTGCCGCTGGTGAACCGCAGTGCTGCTTCCGCCTGGTGAAGGCCGAAACTGCCTGCCATATACTGTAATGATAACAGGTTGGCGGCGGTATCGGTCCGCGCCAGCAGCACACCTCCTGTGCCGGCGCCATAGTGGCTGCCCGCCGGTCCTTTGATGATATCGATGTTACCCAGGAAGGATATGGGTAGTCCGTTCAGGTAAGTATTGCCGCCGGGATCGGTAAACGGCGTATTGCCGAGATACACCCGAAGGTTTCTAACGCCGAAGGGTGAACGCAGCGAGCTGCCCCGAAGCGCGATGCGGTAACTGCCCGGTGATCTTTCTTCCATGCGAACGCCGGCGATGCCGTTGAACGCAGGTAATGGCGATGCCGGCGAATACCGTTGCCAGTCGCTGTTCCTGATCAATCCCACACCGGCCGGCAGGTCGCGCAACCGGGCCGGCACACTGAAAGCCTGCACGGTGACCGAATCAAGTTCTTCCTGCGCCCATGCATGGGTCAATAGTAAAAAGGAGAGTGCGAAAAGAAAGATACGTTGCATCGTTGAAGGTAAGTATCTTCAAGGCATGAGCAGTAAAAACCAGTTGGGCTTGTTCGACCTCACTATGATTGTGGTGGGGTTGGTAATCGGTATGGGCGTTTTCAGAACGGCCGCCGATTCGGCGCAGGCATCCCTTACGCCGACGATCTATTTTACTGCCTGGGTGGCCGGCGGACTTATAGCTTTGTGCGGCGCTCTTACTTACGCCGAAATCGGTTCGCGCCTGCCGGTAACGGGTGGCTATTATAAAGTGTTCGCGGAATGTTATCACCCTTCCGTTGCTTTCGCCATCAACTGTATCATTCTTATTTCAAATGCCGCATCACTGGCGGCTGTGGCGCTGATCGGCAGCGAATATATTTCCGAGATTATTTTCGACAAGCCGCCTGCCGATTTTACGCGATCGCTGATTGCTATGGGCGCCATCGTTGTTTTTTACGGCGTTAATCTCGCCGGGCTAAGAATGAGCGCCCGCACGCAGAACATTCTTATGATCATCAAGATATCGATGATTATGGTGCTGATCGGTTCTCTCTTCCTGCCGGGACATACCGGGGGCAGCCCATCCCCGCAAAACAGCGATGCTTCTTTTCTCGACAACCTGCAATCTTTCGGGGTGGCGCTGATCGCCGTTTCTTTCACCTATGGCGGGTACCAGCAAACGATCAATTTCGGCGATGAGGTGAAAAATCCCCGGCGGAATATTCCGCGGGGCATATTCATCGGCATAGTGATGATTATCGGGCTGTACCTGCTCATCCAGTTTGCATACGTGCATGCCATCGGGTTCACTGAGCTGAAAACCACCAAGGGCATTGCCGCCGTGGTAGCCGAACGCATGTTCGGTCAAACCGGGCGAACCGTTTTCACCGTATTGCTGTTCATGGCAGTGCTGGCCTATGTGAATGTATTGTTGCTTAGCAATCCGCGCGTAATGTATGCCATGAGCCTCGACGGTATATTGCCGCCCGCTTTTGCGAAAAAGAACCAACGCGAAGTGCTCATCGTCAGCCTCAGCGTTTTTACAGCGATCTGCCTGGTCGTATTGTTCTTTATGAACACCTTCAACAAGATACTGGGGTTCACTATTTTTCTTGATTCCATCGGGATGGCTACCAGTGCGGGCGCCATTTTTATTTTGAGAAAGAAAACCCGCTATCTCGACAACAGCGGTATTTATACCATGAAGCTGTATCCGCTAATGCCGCTGGTTTTTATCGCCGCTTACCTGTTTGTGGCCGTTAGTATTTTCTTTCATACTCCGTGGCTGGCCATTACGGCATTGACTGTTTTTGCCGTGGTGCTGGCGCTTTATTTCCTGGTTGTAGCCCCCCGAAAAAAGAGCTGATTATGGACATCTCGTATATTATCAATGAACTGGCCGAAGACAGAGACGCGTATTTTAACGCCGTGGCGCCGCCCATTATACAAACCAGCAATTTTGCCTTTCGAAAAGTAGAAGACCTTGCCCGCGCTTTTGAAGACGAGATGTCGGGCTACCTGTACAGCCGCGGCATCAATCCCACTGTTGACATCCTTCGCCGCAAACTGGCGGCGCTCGATGGCGCGGAAGATGCCCTGGTTTTCAATAGCGGCGCCGCCGCTATTTTCGCATCGGTACTGGCCAATGTAAAAGCCGGCGATCACATCGTGTCGGTGCGTAATCCTTATACCTGGGCCTGCAAGATGTTCGACCAGGTGCTGCCCCGCTTCGGGGTGAGTACCACTTATGTTGACGGAACCGATGCCGCTAATTTTTTCAATGCCACCGGACCCGATACCCGTCTCTATTACCTGGAATCACCCAATAGCTGGACCTATGAATTGCAGGACTTGCCGGCCATTGCACAATATGCACGGGCAAAGGGCATTGTCACGATTGTCGATAACAGCTATTGCACACCCCTCTACCAGCAGCCGGTGCAGATGGGCATCGATATATCGCTCCAGTCGGCTACCAAGTTTATCGGTGGTCATTCTGATGTGGTGGCCGGTGTAATCAGCGGCAGTGCCGCGATGATGAAAAAAATATTCGACAGCGAGTACCTGAATATCGGCAGCGGTATACAACCTTTCAATGCCTGGCTGCTGATACGGGGGTTAAGAACCCTGCCCGCCCGGCTCGAACGGATAACGCGATCAACTTATCAAGTTATCGAGGCCTTACAGAACGAGCCCAGGGTGGAACGGGTGATCTTTCCGCTCGATCCCGGTTTTCCGCAGTATGCGCTGGCCAAAAAAATGATGAAAGGCGCGGGTGGTTTGCTCACGATTGTGTATAAAGCGGAGACACGTGCAGAAATCGTCCAGTTCTGCGAGCGGCTGAAACATATACTGATGGCTGTTAGCTGGGGCGGTCACGAGAGCCTGGCCATTCCCAAATGCGCCGGTATCAGGCCGGAAGACTTTGACCCGAGCCAGCCGGCACACCGCATGATCCGGCTTTATGTGGGCCTGGAAGATCCCGATTATATCATTGCCGATCTGCGGCAGGCCATGCGATCGCAATAAACCGTTTTTTCACGATAATTATACCATCGGTTAGGGCTGAGCGGCTGAATTCTTTACTTTTAAGCCCTTAACCAAGATTAATGAAAGATTCGAGGAAAGGAAGGTGGCTTTTTTGTACCCTTATCCTGGTAGCTGCGGTGGCCCGGGCGCAAGACAGCGCCGTAGTACCGCCCAGTGGCGACGAGTGGGATCTTCGCCGCTGCGTTGACTATGCGGTGCAGCACAATATCTCCATTCGCCAGGCCGACGTGCAGCGCCGGGTCGCCGACCTGTTGTTCGACCAGAGTAAAAAATCACGTATTCCCAATGCCAGCTTCGGCTTTAATAACGGGTTGCAGTTCGGTCGTTCGATCGACCCCACCACCAACCTTTTCACCAACCAGCAGTTGCTGTACCAGGGATTCAATTTCAGTACCGATGTAACGATCTTCAACTGGAACCGGATCAATAACAATATCCTGTCGAGCAGGCTGGAAGCAGAGGCCTCGGCGGCGGATGTAGAGAAGAACAAGAATAATATCTCCATGAATGTGGCCACCTCGTACCTGGCTGCATTGCTGTCGAAGGTACAGGTGGATATTACCCGGGTGCAACTGAAACAGAGCCAGGAGCAATTGGCCGATACCCGTAAGCGCGTGGAAGCAGGCACGCTGCCTGAGCTGAATGCCGTTGACCTGGAAGCGCAGGTAGCTCGTGACAGCACATCGGTGATCAGCGCCTTTGCGAATTACCAGTTGAACCTACTGTCGCTGAAAGCACTGCTGAACCTCGATGCGGCCAAGCCTTTCAGCATTACCGAGCCGCCGGTTGAGCAGATACCGGTGGATCCCATTGCCCAATTGCAGCCGGAAGATGTTTTCGCCCTGGCCATGCAGAACCAGCCGGCGCAAAAGGCGAATGAGCTGCGTAAGCAGTCGCTGGAATATGCGATCAAGTCGGCCCGGGCTTCGCTTTATCCCACCATTTTCGGAAGCGGAAGCCTTGCCAATAACTTTTCGAGCTCTAACCAGAAAATAGTGGGAGCGCAGTTTTTGGGATATGCATCTTCGCCGCTATACCCTGACATCGTGGATATAAACGGTACTACCACGCCCGTGCAAACCGCGCAGATCAAAACCATTACTGGGAAAAAATCGTTCGGCGAATACTGGAATGGTTATGGCACCCAGTTGTCCAACAACTTTCGCCAGAGTCTCGTGGTCGGCATCCAGGTGCCGATCTTCCAGGGGTACCAGGCACGCACCCAATACAAGCGCTCGAAGCTGAATGTAGAGCAGCAGGACCTGGTGATAGAACAGGCCAACCAGACCCTGAAACAGGATATTTTCACGGCCTATACCAACGCGGTTGCTTCGCTGGAGAAATTCAACGCCAGCAAGGTGAGTCTTAATGCCGCGCAGCGGTCGTATGATTTCTCCAAACGGCGCTACGAGCTGGGCATTTTATCTACACTGGAGCTGATCACGAGCCAAAGCAACCTGACGCGCGCTAAGATCGATGTGGCCAATGCCCAGTTCGATTATGTATTCCGGATGAAAGTGCTCGAATTTTATAAAGGCCTGGGCATAAAATTATAACCACCCATTACTCATTTGTATGAATAAGAAAACTATTTGGATACTCGTTTCGGTCGTTGCACTGGTACTGGCTTTGTTCGGTCTGAAAAAAGCTGGTGTTATCGGGAAATCCGAAGGATTAAAAGTGACTGCCGAAAAAGTGGCAACCCGGACCATTATAGAAACGGTGAATGCCAGCGGAAATGTTTATCCTGAAGTAGAAGTAAAGGTCAGCTCCGATATTTCGGGCGAGATCATCGAGCTGAAGGTGGAAGAGGGCGACAGTGTGCGGAAAGGACAGGTGGTGGCGCGGATCTTTGCCGACCTGTACACCACGCAGCGCGACCAGGTGGCGGCGGGCGTGCGCCAGTCGCAGGCCCAGGTAGAAAACAGCAATGCGGCACTGGAGGCATTGAAGTCGGCCATGGCGCAGACTGAAACGCAATACAAGCGCCAGAAGCAACTGATGGAAGAGAAAGTGATCTCACCCTATGAATTCGAGCAGGCCGAAAATGCGTATAATACAGCAAAAGCCAATTACAACGCAGGCCTGCAGAATATACGTGGCAACCAGGCGGCGGTACAGAGTGCGCAGGCTAACCTGCAGCGCGCCAATAAAGACCTGGGCCGCGCTACCATCGTTGCGCCGATGGATGGTGTTATTTCATTGCTTGCCGTGAAGCGCGGTGAACGCGTGGTAGGTACCGCGCAGATGACCGGTACTGAAATGATGCGCATTGCCGATATGAAAAAGATCGAGGTACGTGTGGATGTAGGTGAAAACGATATTCCGAAAGTACACCTGGGTGATTCGGCGCTGGTGGAGATTGACGCTTACAACGGACGCAAGTTCAAAGGCATCGTTACCCAGATCGCCGGCAGCAGCAATACGCTGAGCAACTCTACCGCGGCAGCGGCGGCTTCTACCAATGATGTTACCAATTATAAAGTACATATCCGCCTGCTACCCGAGTCGTATGCCGACCTGCTGGCTGACCGCCGGCCCAAGTCCCTGCCTTTTCGCCCGGGTATGAGCGCCAGCGCCGATATCCAGACGCGGCGGCATGAGAATGTACTCGCCGTGCCTATCAATGCCGTTACCACCCGCGAGAAAGATTCCGATAAATCGGTTGCGCAAACAAAAAGCTCGGTCGATAATGCGCCTGATGCCGATAAAAACAACGACGACGAAAACCAGAAAAAAACGCTGGCCGCCGACCTCGATGAAGTGGTATTTGTATTGAGCGCCGATAAAACGACTGTATCGAGGGTGAAGGTCAGCACCGATATCCAGGATATCAGCTATATTGAGGTGACTGCCGGATTGAAAGCAGGCGATGAAGTGGTGACCGGCCCTTATTCGCTGGTATCGAAAACGCTCAAAAACGGCGACAAGGTAAAAGTGGTGAAGAAGGAAGAATTATTTGACCCTAAAAAATAAGCCTATGCGGTTCGGTATTATTGGCAGCGGCAGTTGGGCAACGGCGCTGGCCAAAATCGTGACCGACAATGGCCATCCGCTGTATTGGTGCGTGAGGAGTGAAAACCTGGCCAGCCATATCCGTCAGCGCAGGCACAACCCCCATTATCTTTCATCGGCCACGCTGCAAACAGAAACCATCCGGTTATATACCGACCCTCGGGCGGTGGTGGCCGAGGCAGATATTGTTCTGCTGGCGCTGCCTTCGGCCTATATACCTGCCACTTTATCGGTACTGACTAAAGACGACCTGTCAGGTAAAAAAATACTCTCGGCCGTTAAAGGCATGGTGCCCGGCGCCAACAGCCTGCTCAACGACTGGTTACAGCAGCAATACGACTTCCCCGTGCAGTCGTATTATACGCTGATGGGCCCCTGTCATGCTGAAGAAGTGGCTAATGAGAAATTGTCGTATCTCACTTTCTCGGGGCTCGACACGACTGTCGCCGCTGCCATCGCCGGCTGTTTTTCCACCTATTATATTAATACAGTGGTGAACGACGATGTGATCGGCGTACAATATGCGGCCATCCTGAAAAATATCTACGCATTGGGCGCCGGCATTGCGCATGGATTGGAGTACGGCGACAACTTCCAGAGTGTGCTTATCGCCAATTGCGCCGATGAGATGGCTGGTTTTTTGAAGCGGGTAGGCATCAGGCACATGGAAGTAGGTGTGCAGGCAGCCGCGGCAGGGCAGCGAAAAATGGCGAATTACGCCGCCTCGGTGTACCTGGGTGATCTTTTGGTTACCTGTTATTCTCTGTTCAGCCGCAACCGCACTTTCGGTAATATGATCGGCAAGGGATATTCGGTTATGTCGGCGCAACTCGAAATGAACATGGTGGCTGAAGGATACAATGCCAGCAAATCCATCTACATGATTAACCAGGAGATCAAAGCCGAGATGCCCATTGCCGCTACCATTTACCGGATCTTGTGGGAGCAATTACCCGCTGCCAAAGGGTTTAGCCATATAGAGGAAACCCTGGTATAGAGCCGGTCATTCCCGGAACAGCGCCGCGGCGATGCCATCGGCAAACAGCCTTCCTTCGGGTGTCAGCAATAAACGATCGACTTCCCGTTGCAGCGTGCCGGCTTCCAGGTAAGTGTTCGCGGCTGCCAATACCTGTTGCACTGTTTCTTTTCCGCCCAACGATTCAATCTTTAACAGGCTAAGCCCTTCCCGCCGGCGCAGGCTGGTCATGATGTATTCATTCAGCCGGTTCTGTGGCGTCAGTATTTCTTCTTCCCAAACAGGCAGGTTGTCATTGATGCCTTGTACATAGAGGGCGTTGTTGCTGATGTTCCAGCGTCGCGAATGCCCGTTATACGAATGGGCGCCGGGGCCTATACCCAGGTAAGGAACACCTTCCCAGTAAGCGCTGTTGTGGCGGCTGCGGTGGCCGGGCAAACAGAAATTCGATATCTCATACTGTTCCCAGCCCGCTGATTCCAGTTGATCTACCAGCAGGAGAAACTGGTCGGCCTGCTGCCCGGGGTCGGTGTCTGGTAATTGCTTTTTGCGAATCAATGTGGCCAGTGCGGTTTGGGGCTCTACCGTTAGTGCGTAGGCCGACAGGTGGTTAATGCCCTGGTCGAGGGCGCGGGAAATGTTTTCCGACCAGGCGGCATCGTCCAGTCCTGGGAGCCCGTAGATCAGGTCGAGGTTGAAATTGTCAAACCCCGCCGCTTTTGCCGTTGCCACCGCTGCTGCCGCTTCGGTAGCCGTATGTGCACGATTCATCCATTGCAGGTCGGCGTCGCGGAACGATTGCACGCCGATACTAAGCCGGTTGATACCCAGCGATCGCCAGTGTCTGAGTGATTCCGGCCGGATGTCGTCGGGGTTGGCTTCCAGCGTAATCTCCGCGCCGGGCGAGAGCGTGAAATGCCGGCCGATACCGTCGAAGAGCGCCGTTATTTCTTCGGCCGATAGCAGGGAAGGAGTGCCGCCGCCAAAATAAATGGTTTCCAGCGGCTGGCCTTCCAGCCGAAACGCTTCGCGCGCCAGCTCTTTCAATATTGCCGCGATCACGTCGTTCTTGTATTGCAATCGGGTAGAAAAATGGAAATTGCAGTAATGACACGCTTTCCGGCAGAAAGGAATATGAAGGTAAAGTCCGGCCACCCCGCGAAATTAAGACTCACCGTTCAATGGCTGATCGCCGGCTGCCTGTTCTTTGTATTGCCTTTACAGGCGCAATACCGGCTTCACATCGAAGCCGCCGATGCCGACAGCAGTGTATTGCAACCCCTGCAATTGCAGCGGGTTTTCGCCAACAGGCCGGCCTGCGCCGAATACATCCGGCAATTGCCGGCGGCGTTGCGATTGCGCGGACTTGTTGCCGCTTCCATCGACAGCGTGCGGATCGACAGCACCAGTGCTTACCTGCTGCTTTATGTCGGCGAAACACTGCACTGGGGAGAGATCAGAATAGAAGGGCTCGACGAACAGGAATGGGCGCGTACCAATATCCGGCTGCCCGCTATTGGTAAGCAGCCTTTTTCCGGCAGCCAGCTTACAGCCCTGGAGAAACAGTTGCTGAACTGGATGTCAGACAACGGGTATCCTTTTGCAACGGTATCGCTCGACAGCGTTCACTGGTCGGCGGGCCAACTGAACGGTATTCTTTCCGTCAACAAGGGCATGAATTACCTGGTTGACAGCATTCACGTGGAGGGCGGCGCCAAAATTTCCAGCCGTTTCCTGCACCGGTACCTGGACGTCCCGAAGGGCAGCCCTTATAGTCTTAAACAGTTCAGCGGCATCAGCAACCGCCTGCGCGAGCTGCCCTACCTGGCAGAGGCACGGCCCTGGGATATGCGTTTTGGCGGCAACGGCGCCATTTTGAATCTTTATCTCGAGCCTAAAAAAAGCAGCCAGGTGAATGTGCTGCTCGGTTTGCTGCCCGGCACTGACCTGCTTACCGGTAAAACCAAATTTCTTGTAACCGGCGAGGCGCTGCTCAACCTGCAAAACGCCCTGGGTGGCGGTGAAACCATCGGCGTCAACTGGCAGCAATTGCAGGCGAAATCACCCCGCCTTAACCTGTTGTACCAGCAGCCATATCTTTTCGGATCGGCTTTTGGCATTCATACCCAGTTTGATCTTTTTAAGAAAGACAGTTCTTTTCTGAACATCAATGGTATGCTGGGATTGCAATATGCTGTATCGGCCCGCCAAACCGGCAAGGTGTTTCTACAATTGCTTCGCACCAACCTGATCGATGTAGATACGGCGGCTGTTGTACTTAACAAAAAGCTGCCGGTTCAAATGGATATGAGCACCTTTAACCTCGGTGTCGATTATGACCGTTATACTACCAATTACCGGCGTAATCCGCGCAAGGGCTGGGAGCTGTATGGATCGGCGGCCGCCGGTATCAGGAATATCCAGAAAAATGCCCTGGTGCTGGAGATCAAATCCCCCGGTTTCGATTATGGTGCTTTGTACGATACCGTGCCGCTGCGCAGCTACCAGTTCCGGGTGCGGTCTTCGGTGGCCCGGTTTTTCCCCATCGGTCGCCAGGCT
>JAKPBL010000642.1 GCA_029778965.1 Bacteroidota bacterium | reverse complement strand
CCCCGCTGTCGATCTTTACCGCAGGCCATTGTTGCTGCAGGTGGTTTATATCGGCGCCGGTCAGTTTTGTCTGGTACAAATACAATTGTTGCAGTTCCTTCAACGGTAGCAGTTGCTGTATACCGGCCAGCGACACCGGGTTACCCGTCAGGTTGACCGTCTGCAGGTTACTCAGGTTCGCCAGCTTTTGAAGCATCAGGTAGTTCATCCCGCAATTCGATAATTCTATGAGCCGCAATGAAGTACAGGCAAGTATAAACGATAGTCCTTTTTCTGTCAGTTTATAGTGATCCAGCCTCAAATTCAATACCTGTTTCGCTACCGGCGCCAGGAGCGCCAGCGTGGCATCGTTCTTTTCAAAAGCGCCCACAAAACTGAGGGTCAGCCAATGGCTGCCGCGTGCCGGCGGAATGGCCGTTACGCCAGCCTGCTGCAAAGCGTTCAGCGCCGCAGTATCGGCTGCCGGCGGTTCGGGGGAAGGCAGGGCTGTCAGGCTGTTTGCATCAGTTCCTGTTATGCCTTCGTCGAGGCGCTGCATAATCACCCTGATCACCGCTGTTTTTGCCAGGTGCACGATACGGGCGGTATCCGACCCTCCGTTCGCCACCCACCAATGCAGTATTTTAATTTCATCGGCCGTGAGCGGTGTTTTCTCCCGGGGCGGCATGTGGTCTTTTGAATCAGCGGGAAGCTCAATACGACTGATCAACCCGCTTTCCTCCGGCTTACCGGGGGTCAGCGCCACTCCCTCTTCCCCGCCTTTCAGCATATAACGCAATGCGTCAAGCCTTAGCTTGCCTTTTTGCTTGTTCTCGCCGTGGCAGCCATAACAGCGTGCTTCCAAAATCGGTTGTACAAGGCTGTTATACAATACTGCTGTATCGGGGTTTTCGAGCTGCTGCACTACCGGCCCCCCGCGGCCGCCGCCGTCCAGTGCTTCCCGGAGGTAATCTTCGCCGTGCGTAAGCGACCCGCCCAAATGACCAGTGATGGTGACCAGCGCCAGCGCCGCCAATGAAACCGGCCGCTGCCAGGCTGCCTGCTTTCGGCTCACGATCCACAAGAGCGCAGATACCACCGCGGTGACTATACCCATCCATCGATGCTGGTCCACCAGTTCGCCTTCATAATTGCCGTTTGCCGCCAACAGCCATCCGCTGATGCAACTGAACGCCGCCGACAGCATTCCCCAGAAAAGAATCGGCGTTATGGCCGGTTTCAACTGCGCATATCGGTCGCCGTTGGTGAGCCAGATAAATCCTATCCCCAGCACCAATATACCCACTGGAAAATGCACCAGTACCGGATGAAAACGGCCTATCAACGCAACAATGGATAACAACATGGATCAGGAATATCTTTTACGGAGTAATTGCATCATATAAACATTCACCGCCCACTGGTCGGCCAGGGGCTTGCGGGTATAAGGCATGGTCGGCATATAGTCCGGCGGACCAAACTCCGTCAGTATCGTCGTTTTATCTCCCTTTGATCGTTGCGTTTTTACAACCTGGTCCCACCAGTCGAGGTGCTGCGCCACGATCTTTTCCCACTCTGGCGCCCGCGGATCGTTCACCTGCGGCGCTTCGGGCTGCCCCACACGGGCATGTATATGCGCCGCCCGCGTCAGGGCCATCTGTACGGTGTCGGTCTGGTCGCCTAACATGCTCTCATGTACATTACACCAGTGCGAGATGTCGAGCGTAAGCTTCAGCCCGGGGAATTTTTCCATATAGCGGCGGGCCACATGCGCTGCAAACAATATCCGGCTTCTGTGCGTTTCATGATAAATGGGCACGCCGCTGGCTGTTGATTTCGCGATGGTGTATTCAATAAACCGGCTATTCGCTTCCTCG
>JAKPBL010000617.1 GCA_029778965.1 Bacteroidota bacterium | reverse complement strand
GATCCGTCTTTGTAGACAGGAGCCGCAGGCGGCGGCGCCAGTTCGATGTCTGTTTCCTGTACAGGCAGGGAGAAGTCGCGAACCAGTTGCCGGAATGCTTCCGCATTGCTTTTCTCTGTAAGAAATATTTTGATAACGGCCGTACCCTGCGCGTCGAATATCTGCAGGGAAGATTTGAACCCTGCCTGCTCGTCGTCCATTACCGCAAACGCAAATTTCCATACGCCGTAAAACATACGCAGATCGATATCGGGACCCACTACCAGTCCGGCGAATTTATTCGAGCAGTCGATGTTCTCAAACACCCCTTTTCGTTCGTGCACGCAATGTTCATTGCGCGTTAACGACATCACATAACCGAGCTTACCCACGGCATTCAGCAGGCCGGGCCAGTCGGGTTGCAGGCGCATCACGCTGCTGCCGGCAAAGGAGGCCAGTATGGATGCTTCGGAGGTATGCAGTTGCTGTGCCGCATCGCGAATGCGTGTACGCGGGTTATCTTTTCTGAATTGTAGCCATTGTTCTTTCAGGGTGGGGGCATTTACAAGCGTTGACATATCAGGCGGTTTTTGTTTGTAATAAAAAGGTTTGTTTTTTGTGCGCAGCCGGTACGATCAGCGGGAAATGAAAATCGTCGTGATACACCACCTCCACTTCGTAGTCATAGGCTTCCCTGATCAGCGAAGCCTGCAATACGGTTTTACAGTCGCCGCTGGCGATCAGTCGTCCTTTGCGCAGCAGGATCACTTCGTCGGCATATTGCGCGGCCAGGTTCAGGTCGTGCAATACCACCAGCACCGCAAATCCACGCGCGGCCATGCGCCGGGCGGTTTGCAGACTCTTCTGCTGGTACAGGCAATCCATGCTGCTTACCGGCTCATCGAGCAGCATGAATTTTTCGGTATCATTTTCATGAGCAGGCCATAACTGTGCCAGCACCCGCGCCATTTGCACGCGCTGCTGTTCGCCACCCGACAGGCTCTGAAAATACCGGTCGGCGAATACATCCACCTGCAGCTCACGCATTGCTTCTTCCACGATCTGCAGGTCTTGTTTAGACGGGTTGCCGGTGAAATGAGGGTAACGGCCCATCAGCACGATTTCGCTGCAGCGGAAGGGCATACTCACCCCATAATGTTGCGTCAGCACCGCACGCTCGCGGGCGAAGGCAGCTACTGAAATGGCGGAATAAGGTTTGCCTTTCCAGGCCAGCGTGCCCGAAGCGGGCGACAGCGCGCCCGCCAGTATCTTAAGCAGGGTCGATTTACCTGCACCGTTCGAGCCCAGCAGCACCGTCACTTTTCCTTGTTCAACGAAACAGCTTACATCGTGCAGGATCTTTTGCTTTCCTGCCAAATAGGTTATGTTGCCGGCGCGGATCATGCGGTTTCGAGCCCTCCGAGCTTTTTGCGTTGTTTCAACAGGAGCGTAATAAACACCGGTGTACCGATCAGGGCCGTTACAATGCCGATGGGCAGCTCTGCCGGCGCAATGATGGTTCTTCCGACGGTGTCGGCAAGCGTCAGCAATACCGCACCCAGCACGGCGCTGTTGAACAACAATTGCCGGTGGTCGGTACCGGTGACCGAACGCAGTATATGCGGCACCACCAGCCCCACGAACCCGATCATACCCGCCGACGCCACGGCAGCGCCCACGGCGAGCGTCGACAACCCCAGGATACCGATCTTTAACCGGCGCACATTCACCCCCAGGTAATGGGCTTCTGTTTCGCCGAGACTATATGCGTTCAACGATTTTGACAATACCGGCAGCACGATCACCGGCAGAATGATGAATGGCGCCAGTGCGCCGGTGATCCGCCAGCTTGCGCCACCCAGGCTGCCAAGGCTCCAGAAAGTAATGTTCCGCAGCTCTTCATCATTGGCGGTATAGGTGATAAGACCGATAAAAGCATTACACAAAGCGGTTATCGCCAGGCCCGCCAGCAGCAGGCTGGCTACGGCAGTCCGGTTACCCGTGGTCGATAGCCTGAACACCAGTAAGGAACAGGCGCAGGCTCCTGCAAAAGTGACTACGTTCAACAGGTAGTACCGGGGCAGCCAGTTCAGCAGGAACGAGGGCAGGAACGAGTACAGCACGATTACCAGCACGGCCGCCAGCGAGGCGCCACTGGAAATGCCGATCAGCATAGGGTCGGCCAGGGGATTGCGGAACAGCCCCTGCAGCGACGCCCCGGCAATGGCCAGTCCGCCGCCGATCATAACCGCCCTCAGCACCCGCGGCAGGCGCAGTTCCCAGAACACATTCATCATGGCCACATCAGGTAACGGATGAACGGGAATGCCCGCTTTATAGGCGAGGATGCGCAGCACCTCCGGCACGGGTATCTTCATGGCGCCCACGCCCGCCGCCAATACCATGACCACGAGCAGGAGCAGCAACAGCGATATGCGTATCCACCGCGTCTGCATCAGGACTTTATTTTTTTATTCAGCTCGGCGATGGCCTGTGGCAGTCTCAATCCAAAGCCACTGAGCAGGGCGCCGTCCATCGATACAATCTTTTTTGCTTTTCCCGCATTGGTCATATTCACGCCGGGTACTTTCAAAAAGCCGTCTATGCCGCCTACTGATTTCAGTCCGCTGTCGAACAATACGATCACATCGGGGTTGGCTGCTACCAGCGATTCGGAGGTAAGCGGTTTGAAATTATCGAAAGGTACGGCGTTGGCGCCACCGGCCAGTTGTATCATTTTATCCAGGCTGGTGCCGCTGCCCGCAACCTGGAGCGAGCCCACGCCGCGCGCATACACCATCAATACCTTGCGGCCCACCGGTGTTATTTTCAAAGCGGCCACCTGGCTATCGAAATCTTTGAGCAGGGTCACGGCTTTCGCCTGCTGGCCAAGCGCGGCGCCGAGCGCCGTCAACAGTTTACGTGTACCTTCCACATCGTATTCTGATGGGAACAGGGTGACTTTAATACCGGCGCCTTTCAACTGCTCTACAACAGCGCTGTTGAATTCGCCCTGCATGCCAACAACGAGGTCGGGACGAAGGGCCAGAATATTTTCTGCAGAGATGGTCCGGTTATGACCCACTTTCGGCTTCTGTTGCAGGCTGGCGGGATAGGTGCTGGTTACATCGACGCCCACGAGCTTATCTTCCAGGCCGAAGGCGCAGATCATTTCACTGATGGTTCCGTGAAGCGAAACAATGCGTTGCTGGCCCTTTCCTATCAGGAAAGAGGCCAACAACACACTGAGAAACGAGAAATATTTCATCATGGAGAAGCCATTTTATTGTGCCGCTTTCACAAGGCTGAACGTGATCTCAGGCTTGCCGCGGGTACCGCCATCGGCAGCAATAAAGCTGACAAACTTGAGTTTGTAATAGTTGCCGTTCGCGTCTTTGATCACATAAAAGCGGTCGGTTTTTACACCTGCGCTGGATGCGCCGCTCGGGCCGCCGGTTACACGCCAGTTGCCGGCAATAACCCAGCGGCTGCCGCTGAACGTGGTAGTCGCGATATTAGCCTGCGTATAAGCGTCGTAGGTTACGGCAGAAGTCAATACCTCGGCTGCCTGTACACCGGCCAGGTAATTGATGGCCACGAGGTCGCTGAAATTGTAAGGCACATCGCCGGTTCCGAAGCTTGTTTTATAGATCGAATAGGTCCATTCTATGTCCCAGTTGGTTTTCTCGGGCTCTACCGTTACTGCGGCGCCGCCGTCGAAGCTGATATAATTGAAGTTATACTTATCATTCTTGTTTACCTGTACCGTCTGGAAGCTGGTAGCGGCGATCGGCGCGTATTGTATCGTGTAGCCATTACCGTTACGCAGCACGCGGATCTTCAGCCAGTCGCGCGCGGGCGTGCTACCGCCGGTACCGCGGTTAAGGATATACACTTTGTTATTGCCTTCGGTCGCCGATACTTCGGCGATGCGTGTTTTGCTGAGGTCGCCGTCGATATCATCGATCATGTTGAAATCATCGGCGCTGGGTTCAGCCTGGTTCATGGCCAGTACCATTCCCACGGTATCTGCGGCTGTAACCGCATTCAGGTCGGTTTTATCGAGCGGCCGGGCCAGCGCCGCAGTGGTATTGTTGAGTATCACCCGGAAACTGCTACCGGCAGAGAGACCCAAATCCCAGCTTGACCTTTTCACGGAATCCTGCTTGGGAGCGCTGAGATCGACGAACACACTGTTAACGGCTGCTGATCCCCCGGTGCCGCCGTTCAGGGCGAAGCTATCGCCGTCAGACGGTGGCGTTACTGGTATCGGATCA